>JAYTWQ010000001.1:0-4497 GCA_043743355.1 bacterium
AATTAAGAATTTATACTGAGAATATTATCATTATACTTGTTTTACTTGTGTTGGTCAATTAAAAAAGGAAATCAAATCAACTATTTTTACCGTGTTGCCCGGTTTTGAGTAGATTCGTGTTTTATAAAAGACACCTTTATCAATAAAATCAAATTTGAACTATAATATCTCCCTTGTTAAGGGAGTACCGCCAAAGGTGGGGACGGTTTGATGTACTTGCAATCGTAGTCAAAACCCCCAGTCACTTAACAAGGAGCAATTTGTCCAAAACCCTGCCAATAAACAAAATTATGGTTTATTTAGGAAAGAGGTTAAAAGAATTGCATTAGTTATCAAAATAAATTTTTTGGTTACCTATAATAAGTTAAAGTGTGCATTATTGAGTAGAAAACATAGGGTAGCAAATAAATGATATTTTTAGTTTAGTACATGTGAATAATTAACAAATTATTGGCGACCTAAATTGTTACTTGACAGATAAAAAAAATAATTTTAAATTAAAAGTGTTTATCAACAATTAAACAATAACTTTTATGAATACTTCAATTTTTTCTACAACCAAAATAACCAGCAAATTATATACTTTCTTTTTGGGATCAATAATAATAAGCTCAGTTGGGTTCATTTCTCCAAATGTACTCGCAATCAATGATATGCCTGGAACAAATTATGATATCAATAGTACGATGAGCACGCTTCCAAGCTCGATGAATATTATGTCCAGCAGTGCAATGACGGGTAGTGTTGCAAGTTCAGTAATTTCTAGTTCAACTGCAATGCCTGTTAACAGGATGACACCAGACTCAAAGATTGTTACTACAGCCGAATTCAAGGGTGATATTAGCCGAATCGAAAACAACAAATTGTTCGTAACCAAAGATGATGTTACTAAAGAATACACGGTCCCCGCTGCAATTTCAATCAAAAAGGATTCTTTTAATTCATCACTTCAAAATCTTAAAGTTGGAGACAGCTTAACTGTTCGAGAATCTAACAATGGGTCAATAATTTCTATCGATGCTATATCTAGTCAAGTTTTTGATTATTCAAAGTTTTTGATTCCTGGAGTAATTGTAGCCTTACTTGCGTTATGCTTGGGTTATTATTTCTATAACAAATCCAACAAAGGACACATTCAGACCAACAACGCAACTCGAAATTAATATTCCAAAAACACTTTTAATCAAATTTTTTATTCATTATGTTCACTTCAATTAAAGCAAATAAAATCATAGGTCTAACAGTCATAACAATCAATGACGGAAAGAATATTTCAACGGTCAAAGAGGTTATTTATGACGGAATAGCAAATCAAGTCAAAGCTATTGTTGTCGATGAAAAAGGCTGGTTCAAATCTGCCAAAATAATTATGATTGAGGATATTCAATCAATAGGTGAAGACGCAATAATAGTCGCTGACGAATCAGTTATAGTTGACTCTGGTGATCAGAATGATAATGTAGTAACCACAATTGTGGATGATAATAATTTTTTGACAAAGAACGAAGTTGTTACATCTAGCGGCAAAAAACTTGGTCGGGTAACTGATATCTATTTTAATTTTCCTGGCGGTAAAGTTGATGCAATCGAAGTCTCTGAAGGATTTTTGAAAAACATTGGTTCTGGTTCCAAAAAAATATTTATTACTGACGTGGTTACAATTGGAGAAAATAATTTGATTGTAAAAGACATTGCCGAAGCTACTTTTGAGGAACAAGGCAAAGATCAAGGAATGAACAAAGTGATTGCAGATACCAAAGAAAATGTAGGTAATTTTACAGAAGCTGCGGTAGTCAAATCGCAAGAAACTTTTGAGGCGGCTAAACATACGACAGCTGACATCGCACACAAAGTTAGTGACAAAACTCAAGAAGTGGTGAATAGCGACCAGGTCCAGAGTGCAATTCACAAAACTCAAGAAGTTGCAACGAACGTGAAGGATACTGTCATTGACAAGTTCGACGAAACCAAAGAATATGTACAATCAGGTAATTTGAAAGAAGACTCACAACAAAAATTTGCAGAACTAAAATCTCAAACTGAAAACTTTGTTAATGCCGCTAAAGAAAAAACTGAAGGCGTTTTGAATGATTCCAAAACAAATCTGGTTGATGTCACCGACACAGCAAAGGTCGCTATGCTAGACAAAAGAATTCAGGATTCGATTGGTAAAACAGTCGGAGATATAATATTATTATCAAAAAGTGATACAATTATGGCACAAACTGGAGATATCGTAACTCATAGTTTGGTTAACCAAGCCAAAATTGAAGGCAATCTCGAAAAGCTTTTGGATAATTTAGTTTCGGTTTAAATTAACTTAATATCTTCACATTAATTTTTTATTCCTCGTAAATCTCTACGAGGTTTTAGTTTGTTTAGAATCAAAAACTACTTTCATTATAAAAAAATAAACTTGAACTCAGCTTTTGCGGTAAACAAATTTGCACAAAAACCAAGCTTGTTTCGTCATTCAGAACGAAGTGAAGAATCTAAAAGGTGCTTGTTTGAATATGCCTGTTAGAGTGAGTCCTAGTCATAAATACAGATCCTTCGCTAATTGTGGCGAAACTTTGTTCGCAAAGCCTAGACCCACTTCTCATTTGCTCTGAATGATAGTTTGAGTTTCTTGGCACAAAGATGAGATTTGAATTATACTCAATCTATTTTAAATTTCGGATTAGAAATGACCGATTGTCATCCTGAACTTGTTTCAGGATCTAGAGAACGAGTAATCAAGACAAAAATGCAAATCCGATACTCTAAGTGTGAAAAGTATAAATAAAATTAATAAGCTTATCTTTTTTTAATAGTCAACTGGCGTGAAGTTAATTATTTTGATTTATTACAATTAACAATATTAATACCACCAGTTCAGACTAGCTATAATAACATCCATTTTTGCTTTGAGATTCTCATTAGTATCTCGTGCTAGGATTAGATCCGCAATAATTCCAGCCATTTCGATTGTCTGGGCATCTGTGATTCCGCGGCTGGTTGCTGGTGCCATTCCGAGTCTGAGTCCTGATGGTTTCCACATTGATTTGGTTTCGAATGGGATTCCGTTACGGTTGCAGACGATTCCGATTGAATCTAGGGCTTTTTGGACTTTGAGAGAGTCTGATTCTGCTGGTAACACTGCAAGCATTAAATGGGTTTCGGTAGGGCTGATGATTCCTATTCCGTTTTCTACCAATGTATTTTCTAGCAATTTGGTTTGTCTCAACAGATCGACGGAATATGTCTTAAAGTCTCGACCGTCTGGGTAGGTTTCTTCACCTAGAATCTCGAGGCAGGCTTGACCAATTGCTGCAATTTTGTTAAAGTGTGGTCCGCCGCTAGTTCCAGGGAAGACTGTTTTGTTGACTTTGTCGGCGTATTCTTTTTTGAAATATAACATTGCAGCTCTCGGTCCACGGAAAGTCTTGTGAGTTGTCATAGACACAAAGTCAGCACCAGATTTGCCACTTAAGAAAGGCGTGGCATGGACTCCAGCAGCAACTAATCCGTTGATGTGTGCGATATCACAGAGAACCATTGCACCATGTTCATGAGCGAATTCAATCATTTCTTTATAATTTCTGATTTCTCGTGGGTATGAAGAGCAACCAATAATCACTAATTTTGGTTTATTGTTCACAATCTTTGCACAATAGTCCTCAAAATCAATCTCGAAAGTATTAGGTGCAACTTCTTTGAGATCGTAATTTTCATATTTGAAGAACTTTGTCCATGCGGATGTGCTGTGCATGTGAGAGATATGTCCACCATTAGCAACGTTGAGTGACACTACTGAATCACCATAATCAAGCATTGAAAGATACACCATTTGGTTTGCCATTGAACCAGCATTCATCTGTAGATTCACGGCGTATTCTTCGACTGCAACTGGTCCATAGACTTCTAGTGCTTTTTGCTGAACGAATGATTCTAATTGGTCGGTATATTCATTACCTGCATAATATCTTTTGCCAGGATATCCTTCGCCATATTTGTTGGACCATAGTGATCGATAACCATTTGGGTTCATTCCGCCCAAGAGGTCTATAACTTTTGGAGAAGGTACATTCTCAGATGCAATGAGCGAAACTGTATTTTTTTGTCTATTGAATTCGTGCTCTGTAAGGTGATAAACAAAGTCTGGATCTGTGTTAGAAGTAATAGCGTGTGACATAAATAGAAAGGATTTGTTGTTAATTTAATTAGGTTGTATTTTGTGAAAATTGTCAAAGCTTTTAAATTTGAACTGGGCTCAATTTTGAAGTTTTAAGAATTTATTTGTCATATTATAATCTAAGTTGTGAGTAAAAGAAACAAAGTTACTTCGAGGGCTGTCACTCCTTGTCAAAGGGGTCAAAACTGAAAGTTTTGGGAGATTAGTGTGAAGTCAATTTTATAAAATAGAAAATTTTTATAGTCCCCCCTTTAGGTGTAAACCCCCGTCTTCAGACGGGAAAACTCTTTGACATTTAGAATAAGGTAAAGCAACCTTAGAAT
>JAYTWQ010000002.1:0-7305 GCA_043743355.1 bacterium
TTACAAATCAAACCCTAAACTAAACCAAGCCCACTTTCAGTGGGCAACCTGCAACCTTGTGTTGCTTGAATCCACCTACTTCAGTGGGTGGTGGTTTAAATTTGTAAAATAAAGTATTTTTTTTAAATAAAATTGACTTAAATACATAATTTGATTTTTATTGAAGTAGTTAATTGAATTATAAATGTACAGTATATTAAAGTCTCTAGTTTTAACCTTGTCAGTTTTTGTAGTATTTTTTGGTTTTAATCTTAATGTTTCTGCGGTTCAAAAGAGTTTTGATTATAGAATGCCTTTTAGGGCAGGGGAAATTTGGAAGAATGATGAAGATCATGGAGTTCATACCGACAAGACTGGCTTTGGGATGGATTTTTATCCGACAGGTAGGTCGACTTGGGAAATGTTAGCTCCTGCTGACGGAGTACTGACTAGGGGTTGTACTGTGAATGGAGTCACTTATTTGGCACTTACAACTCCACTTGATGACATTTTTAGATTTGTTCACATGGACGCTAGCACAGTGCCAATTGAGAAGGGCTTTCAAAAAAATGTTGTTATGGGTGAAACGCTAGGTCGAATTAGCACTTCCAAAATCGCCGAAGATTCCAAATGTTTTTTGACTTCTGAACTTCCACATGTGCATTTTAGTTTTTTGGAGAGTATGTGTCCACTGTTGATCGATGGTTATACATTCACTTGTAATGATATGAAAGATTGTGGAGATGCGAACATATATCAAGTAAAATGTAATCATATCTATCTCGGTCAGGAATTCAAATCTACCAATAAACCTATTTCTCAAATTGAGACTATAGTTAGTGACAATTATTGTGAATCACTAAAAAACTCCAACTTCAGATTTGGAGATAGTAATCCTTTGATTGTAGGTTTGCAAAAGTGTTTGAAGAAAGTCGGGATGTTCGATTGGGCAGGTGGATTTACAGGATTATTTGGCAAATATACTCAAGGTAAATTCAACGAATGGAAAATATCATCATCTCCAATTATTGTTCAAGCTGCAAATAATACTTCTGCTAATTCATGCGACAATCTCAAGAATATTGATTTTAGGATTGGTAATTCTGGGTCTCAAGTAGTAGAACTACAAAAATGTCTAAAAAATGTAGGTTTATTTTCATGGCCAGACGGATTCACAGGTTACTACGGCAAATATACAGATAGCAAATTCAACGAATGGAAAACTGGACCTCAATCACTTGCGGTGGGATCTAACTCAGAATCGACAATCACAAAACACGTTACTCCAGAAGATTGTAAAGCATTGCCTTATCAATCGTGGTACATGACCCAAAGAGGATCGGAAGTCGCTAAATTACAGGATTGCTTGACAACCATGGGATACTTTTCTCACCCAGCTGGTTCTACTGGTTATTTTGGTTCTGTGACACGATTAGCCTACGAATCATGGACAAAAGATATTATTTCTGGAAAAAGGTAGTTTTTAGTTCTAAACTTTACTCAGTAATTTTTGTCGGAGTGCTTTTTTGACTAGTTCAATTTCTTTTGGATTGGATGGATTTATATTTAATTTCTGATATTCTGCTGGGTCTGATAGTCTGATATCTATTACCTTATCAATCTGCTTTACGATCTGATTAAAAACTTCTCTTTCTTGATTTTGTTTTTGAATTAATTCTTCAAGAAAATTTTCACGTTGTTTTTGTTTTCTTAGATTATTTCTTGTTGTACTTTCAAAACTTGCAAGATTTTGGGCTTTCTCGTGTTTTAGATTTTCAATAGTTATTTCTAATGATTCAATTTGTTTTTGCAGTTCAGCAATTTGACCGAAAAGTTCTTCGATGAATTCTAATTTTTGCCAAAGAGTTAGTTGGGACATAATATTACTCTTGTTCTATTTATTCTGGATTGTCAATTTTGACATTATTTAGTGATTAGGACATTATTCAAAATATGCAAAAAGAAAGACAAGTTGCAGGAATAATTATGGCGGCAGGAAAAGGCACTAGAATGTCTCCATTGACAATCACTGCGCCCAAACCTTTGGCAAAAGTAAATGGCAAAACTCTAATCGAGATTAATATGGAAAAGTTAGCTCCATTAGTAGATTTTTTTGTTATAGTGATTCATTATCTTGGATCACAAATTCGGGATTATATCGGGAATTCATTCATGAATAAAAAAGTGTATTATATTGATTCAAAGTCTTCTGTGACAGGCTCAATGGGGGCTTTTCGGTTCGGAGTTTTTGCTAACGACTTGACTTTGGAATCGGATTATATTTTGATTAATTCAGATAATATCTTAGGTCAAGAGTTCTATGATGTTTTTCGAGATAGAATTATGTATAATCGACAAGAGGCGTGTTTTATGGCTTTCCCAGAACCAAACCATGAAAAATTAAAATCTCAAGGAGTTTTTGTAATTGATAAGGAATCGAATCTAATTCATGTAGCAGAAAAATCACCAGTTTTTGTTTCTGATTTGAGCAATGTTGGTTTGTATTATTGGCCTAATTTAGTTCAAAGATTACTTCAGAACAAGCCATACATTATTGATAAAGAGGAATTAATTACGACTTTAATGTCTCAATATCTAATAACAAACCCTATAAAAATTATATCTTGTACGGACTATTATTATTCATTAAGTACGGTAGAAGATTTGACAAAGGCAAAAATCTAAGGTAAAAATGTAGTGTTATGTCAAAAATCCAAGAGCAATCGAAGTACATTTACACTCCAAATTTTATTATAACTCAAACAAGAGAAATAAAAAATCCATTTGCCAAAATTAATAATTTGAATTTTAAGTTGTTTTTTTTGGCTGGAGTCGATGGTTTTTTGAATCAGGCATCTAATTCTTTGTTTTCACTTTTTACGATTAGACGAGGCATTCATATTAGATTCTTTGGATTATTTAGATTTTTGAATCGGTCAACATTAAGCATTGTCAATTTGTTTAATGCCGATTACAGAACCCTATGGTTACTTAACTTTAAGATGAATAGAATACTCTGGACTCGCAAATTTGTCAGATTTTGGAAAGAGTTTTTTGTAATTGCCAATTCTAGTTACTTAGCAATTTTAATTATCGCAATTGTATTTGGGCTCAAGTTTATTTCGACTAATTCTGTTAGTTCAAAGAATTCTGAAAGCTTTTTGAATCGTTTTTTGAACAAATATAGCTTTGTAGATAAGCGTGGAACTCAAAATTTGGTAAATTTTGCAACTATCACAACTTCTGCTAAAAAACTTGATGATCCAACTAGGTTAATCAAACACAAAACTGTAGTAGGTGACACGATTAACAAAATAGCTGACAAGTATGGCTTGAATTCAGACACAGTAGCAATTAACAACCGTCTTTTAAACTTTGACAAAGAAAAAGAGTTGGAGAAGGATAAGGATTTGTATTTACCATGGCAAGATTCCTACATTTTTCTTGCTAAAGAAGACACTGAACCCAAAAAACTAGCCGAAATTTTTAAGATTGATGAAAGTAGAATTTATGCTGGTAATGAAGATATTTTGAATACTGAAACTAGTAAGTTCCCAAAGGACAGCCTGGTTCTTATTCCAACTAAGAATTTTGATGAAGTCAAAAAATATGAAGAGCTAGAAAAAGTAAAATTAGGAACTATAATTACTGGAAACAAAACAAATGATGAAAAAACTCAAAAATTAGCTGAGAATTACGCTTCAGAAACCAATGGAACAGGCAAATACTCTGGCACATCCACGAATCAAAAAAGTGCAGGGTTCATCTGGCCAGCTGCAGGTAATTTGTCTCGATGTCTTGAATCTGGACATATAGCTTGTGATATAGCAAATGCTAGTATGCCGCCAGTCTTTGCAGTTCAAGATGGGGTGATTAAGGATGTATATAGGTTCACAGTGTATGGCTACGGAAATGCTGTTCTAATCTCTCATAGTAATGGACTAGAAACTCTCTACGCTCACCTCAATGAAGTATATGTATCCAAAGGTCAGAATATATTACAAGGGCAATCAATAGGACAAATGGGCACTACAGGTAATTCAACTGGAGTTCATTGTCATTTTGAAGTTCGAGTCAATGGTATAAAACAAAATCCATTAAATTATTTGCCTTAATTGAATTCAAAAATTCCCAAAAACTCTTGACACAAATATCGACTTGATTCATTAATGTTATGTTAACCTAACCGCAATGAAACTATTCCCAACTTTTAATATACAGTTTTTTTCGTCTTATTATATTAGTGTACTATTATCATATCTATTTCTTAGGCTTCCAATTTTTAAAGAACTCTTGACACAAATTAGTACTTGGTTGTTGTCTGTATTGGCTAATTTTAATTTTAATGTAGTTGGGAATGGTCCAATCTGGCTCGTATTTTTTGTGTCTTCAGTAATCTTAACTTTGATTGTCCAAATGTTTGTAGTGTTTCCACTCGGTTTGTATATTAATAAGGATATAGGATTCAATTCCAATATCGAAAAAACAATACTTTTTATATTAATTTTTGGTTCTCAAATTTATCTTCTTAACGAGATATTCAGGCAACCGATGCCTAGTGAATGGTTGCCACAATGGGTAATCAAAGCACTCGGAGGTGAATTCAATACCTATCGAGTAACCAAATCTTCTGGGTTTTCTGAAAATGCCTGGGTTGCAATGCAGTATATTTGGTACTTGGGTCCAACAGCGTTTCTATATTTCTTTAATTCAAAACCAGCAAAATCTTCAAGTTCTACAGACTCAACAAAAAAAGCTTAAACAATTGCTAATATAAAATTCCAAATAATCAAATATGTTAAAACTAAATTCAATTACAGACTCAACAGTTCTTGTGAGGGTCAATTATGATCTCCCTTTACCTATCTCTACCGAACGAATTGATGACTCATTATCCACACTCGAGACCCTTTTCGAAAATAATAATAAAGTTGTATTGATAACTCACTGGGGACGCCCAAAAGATAATGACAAAAATCTGTCCACCAAAAATCTGATTCCTTACATCGAAGAATCACTTGGTCGAACTGTTGTTTATATTAATCAATTCAAAGGCTTTGAAGATGCCAAAGAAATCATTGAAGAATCTACCGAAAAGTTTTTTTTGTTGGAGAATACAAGATATAATCCTGATGAAAAATCCATAGATTCAACAGTAAGATTAGAACTTGCCAAAAGTTATGCATTCCTTGGAGATTCCTTCGTAGATGAGGCCTTTCCAGTTAGTCATCGTGAAGAAGCCACAAATTGTGAAATCAAAACTAAGTTACCTTTTTGTTACGGAATTTCTTATAAGCACGAAATCCAAAATCTCGATAAAATAAAATCTAATCCACTGAGTCCGTTTGTTGCAATTATGGGCGGTGCAAAGCTCGAAACCAAATTGCCATTACTTAACAAAATACTTCCAAAAGTTGATAAAATACTGGTCGGAGGTCTTCTTGCTTTTACTTTTTTACGAGCCAAAATGAATTTGGGTCAGAATATTCCTGAGATTTATGACTCAATAGTTGAGAATGAGTTCGTTACAATTGCGAAAACTATTCTCAAGAATCATGGAGACAAGATTGTTCTTCCAATCGACCTAGCGTATGGAGAAAACGACGGCAAAAAATACGGCTTTGATATTGGTCCAAAAACTATCGAGCTATTTAATTCCGAAATTGCCAAGGCAAAAACTATATTCTGGAACGGACCTATGGGATTTTGTGAAAAAAAACCTTTTGACAAAGGTACTCTCGAAATTGCAAAAGCAATTGTAGCCAACAAATCCGCTTTTTCTGCAATTGGCGGCGGCGACACTGGCTCTGCAATTCCAAGCGAAATAGAATCTCAATTCAACTTTGTGTCAATGGGAGGAGGTGCTACACTAGAATACCTTTCAAAGTAATTTGCTTGCCTAAAAATAAAAAGGTGAGTTAAATGCCCAGTACATGGCTATATTAATTCAAACAAAACTACTATTCAGGGCAATTTTAATCATTTAACAGCTTACACTTTCATTTTCGGCTCTGCTATACAAGCCTCTGAACTGGTCTTTCGAATTCCGTATGATGTTTGTGAGATATCAAAATCATATCCAACCTTGGCTACAGAAATCAAAAAAGGTCCTTTGACTCAAACAATTCTAATCGTTAATTGTGAATTAGTAGAATGGTTTCCAGCTATAACTGCATCTGCCAAATACTATACTCCAATTGGACAATATACAGTTGACTATGCCAATATGCTAGAATTAGCTATTCTTAACTACCCAAGTGAAGGAACAGTAAATGTCAAAGTACCGTATTGGATGACATATACTAAAATGAAGGGTGACTACGGTAATATGTTGGTCGTAATCTCTATGGAGTACACGGAGCACCATGGAGATCTCATGGGGAGTATACAGGAGAAAAACCAATGTTTACAAATGGCAGTCATGGATGCACTAATATTGAAGATACCAATACAAAGATTATCTATGATTATGTCAAGCAGTATGAAGAGAAAGGACAGAAAGTAAAGGTGGTGAATTATCAAAGATGATATATTTTGTCTTTAGTTTTTTTGCACTCAAAAGTTCAAAACCTATCTTTGAGCGGACATTTGGAGATGACCAATTGAATGTAGGTATGGATGAATTGGACCAATTCCGTAATAGTTCAGACCAGCTGTCACAGACTGAGTAGTTGATCGTTTTTTGTTTTCATCTAGCAAGAAGATTGACTTGAAACCTTGCTCGACTGCAATCTCGCCTTGATTCGATGCAATTCGGCTGGCGTGCTGACCTTTGATCTTGAGATTCTTTCCACCGCCTTCAACTACAATTAATTTGACTTCAGGGTTTGTTATACTAGAATATCGGATTTGCATTTTTGTCTTAATTACTCGTTCTCTAGATCCTGAAACAAGTTCAGGATGACAATCGGTGAATTCTAATCCGAAATTTAAAATAGATTGAGTATAAGTATTCATTGAACGCTCCGATAGCATTACAGCCACCACCAATACAAGCGATAATATAATCAGGCAAACGACCTTCAAGCTGTTGGATTTGGGTTATTGATTCCTGGCTAATTACTTTTTGACCCTCTCGCATAATTTCTGGATATGGAGCTGGTCCGACAGCCGAACCGACCATAAAGTATTTGTCAGGACTATTCACAAAATCTCCAAAAGCCGCATCAACAGCCTCAGACAGTCCCTTGTTTACAGTTTCGACTGATACAACAGTCGCTCCGAGCTGCCGCATAAAGAATACATTTGGATATTGACGAGCCACATCTACTGCACCCATATAGATTGTACATTTGAGTCCAAATTTGGCACAGACTGTAGCCACAG
>JAYTWQ010000003.1:0-4906 GCA_043743355.1 bacterium
CCACAGAGGTATTCCACTCGATAGAAAGAAGCAAATGATTGATGAGTTTTTGAGATGTGAATAAGATTTAATTATCAACTATTTTTACCGTGTTGCCCAAAACTGGAAGTTTGATTGATTTTTGCAAAATTGATTTTATAAGAATGTAACTATAATCTAACTTAAGTTGTTAATAAATTTGTTCAAACTAAATATTAGTGTCGGTCACCCCTTGTCAAAAGGGTCGAAGCTTAAGCTTCGGGGGATTTATACTTTTCACACTTAGAATATCAGATTTGCATTTTTGTCTTGATTACTCGTTCTTTAGATCCTGGAACAAGTTCAGGATGACAATCGGTGATTTCTAATCCGAAATTTAAAATAGATTGAGTATAATCAAAAATGGATTGTAAAATTTATGCAATTAAATAGAAGTACTATTCTCAGAACAAAAAATTATCTTAATTACAACTCAGGTCAAACTATACATTTTTATAAAATTATTTGACAATAATCTGTGAAAGATTAATAACTTTAGTGCATCTCAAAATGCATTTTATTTATGACAAGTTTTCAATATCAGTACATCGGATTTGACGCAGCAGAAATAACAAACAATGTGAATTTTCATACTACAAAGATCGAAAAGATCCTTTCATCAGTAGTTGATAATTTTAAAGATCTCCCTGTTATTAGTATTATCTTCAAAAAAACAAAACACGGCGATGCACCATTCGAATGTGCTGTTAGTGCTGGTGATATACACGTAGAATCCAAAGGTTCGGTCGTGTCGCAACTTGCAACAACTGTAGCTCGCAAAGTAGTTCAGATTGTCAGAAGGCAAAAAGTCTAAAACTTAATTTACATTTAATTTAAAATTATACACCCCTTAGTTTGGGGTTATTCTGATTCAGTTTATTTTCCCCCATCAACAGCTAGATCACTAAGCTTGTAATAAATTTATAATTGATTGGCTAAAAGATATTTGTAATATTCATTTTTTTTGTAGATAAATCTTTTATAGTAAAATCTGATTTTTCGTTTGGGCTTACTTCTTTTTCTGACATGCTATATTTTTATAATTTGATGTTACTTCTTTCGAGTATATCTCGGTTGACCTCAGCTAGCGGAGTTCCGTACAATAATTTGCTTTGTTCAATCATGAATTTGGCTGATTCTCGGTCTATATCTTCATCTTTGAGACCTCCAACGGACCGCATGTTAAATGGTTGGGTTTTTTGTCCATTGAGCATTACACGAACATTACATGTGAACCGCTCTGGATTCATTAGATCTTTGGCAGTAAGAATCGGTCTGAACTCTTTTTCGAGATATTCAGCATCATCTATACCACAGTTAAAAATGAATTTGGAACCAGTATTTGCCATTATAGAATCCTTGATTCGCTCGTCTCCCTTGGATATAATTTGCTTTACGAATTGATTCGCTAGTGAGAACCCTACTTTATATTTTCGGATTTCTTCAAGAGCTTGAGGAATAGCATCAAACAAAAAGTTCTGCATCTCGTCAACATACACAAAAAACGGCGGTCGCTGACTGGCATTCATCGGTTCAGTTGTTCCATCCATATTGTAGCGTAGTCCATCTGCTCTTCCCATTCCAGAGATTAGGATATTCGAAATCATCATCATCCCAATCAAATACATAGACATCTCACCAATCAAACCTTTTTCAAGTTTTACAAAGATGATTTTTTTGTTATCCATGCATTTACGAATGTTCACAGTGTTTTCACATTGACCAATCATAGGTCGTATAAAATCATTGGTAATAAAAGGTGCAAGTTTGGAAGTAATGTATGTCGTCATATTTTCGAGCGATTGTTCACCTTTGGCTTTGTTGGCTTGATTCATCCAAAAATCTACCACATCTGGCTCAGTACACATTGCAATTTTGAATTCTCGAAAATCTTTGTCAGAGAATACCTTGGAGATTTCCATCAGTGTATTACCACTTTCTACATGTCCCATTACAAGACGTGCAGCATTCTTCATGTAATATTCAAACTGAGGTCCACCAGCAGATTGCATATCATACAACTTATTCCAAATCTGAAAAAGGTTATTAATAACAATTGTTTTTTGCTCGGGCTTGAGAGGGTCAGTGTATAGAATATTGAATCCATTTGGAGCGTCAATAAACGCAGGTGAGATAATTGCAACATCGTCCATTCGATCTTTTGGCATTCGGAATAACACATCATCAACTAACTCTCCGTGAGGATCAACAACACAAACTCCGTGCCCAGCTTTGATATCGGCGAGAATTGCATTCACCATGAAAACAGACTTTCCAGAACCAGAACCTCCCAAAATGTAGCTATGTCTTGTACGATCTTCAACAGATTGATAAACGGGTTTTTGAAAATAGCCTCCGTCAGCATAACCAACTAGTATTCCATAATTTGGGTCTTGTGGTAAAGTAGTAGGCAGTATTGGTTTGTAACTATTCATCCAATCAATTGTAGGGCTTTGGACTAGATAGTTAGGAAGATGCCAGATCGAAGTTGTCTCTTCTACATTCATAATTGCTCTATTCGACATTGCTGGATTTCGTTGGTGAAAATCTGCTAATTGATTGTACACAAAAGATCTTGGAATATCGCTTAGGCCGCCCCGCATAAATAATTTTCTTTCAGTAAGTCCGTTGAATGGATCAATGTCATAGATTTTGAAAGCTGGCATCAGGTTATTGAGTAGTTTGGTTGATTGTTCTTTGGATGAACTAAATGCAGCGACACGACAAGCGAATCTGAATCCAGGACGAGATGCTTTTTCTTCTAGTCGTTTGACCATATTGGTTTGATTCGGGGTTAGCATTCCTCCCATATTATTCTCATCTTCTTTTTTCCAAAAATTCTTGGATTGTGTTGCGCCTGAATCGCTTGCAATATTATCTTTATTTTTTTCATTTTGCATTTTGTGTGCTTTCGCACGACCTTTATCTTGCCACCAGTTGCTGACAGGAGACAATACTAATTGAACTGCAATTGTTTGATCGTCTTGGGCAATTTCCATGGCATTAACAATAGTATTCATCGGATCGCCACTAATTTGGGTATAAGTCCTAAATGGTAATTCAAGATCTTTTTTCAAGACTAATTCTTTGGCAACACCAACACCTTTGAATATGTGATCAATATTTTCGTGCTTGAGAATTCGGCAACGGTTGAATGTACTAATTATTTGTTTTTCGATAGTGTCAATACAATCTTCAGGCGCCGCAACATAAAAACTAATTTTGTTCTTGTGCTTGATTATTTCAAAACTAAAACTCGGAGAACCATAAATCCAGTCTTGCCAATAGAATGTTTGGGAATAGTGTCCAATAACTTGATAAATGTTCTCCGAAATTGAGACTAATTGATTCTCATCCTTTCGACCTTTGTCTTTGTCAACCTCGTCTGGGGTGTCTTTTGGAAGGGTGATTTCGAGGAAGGTGAGCTTTTTATTTTTATTTATTTTCCAGAATTGATAAAACCTAATACCATTCGCTACAGCAACAGCAGTGATAAGCAAAAGTAGAATCACCAGAACCCAACCAAAAATACTGCTAATGACACCGCCAAAGTCAATACCTCCGCCGACGGGTTGTGACAAATCTGTTTGGTAATAATTGGAAAGGCTCATAATTTTGATTTGTATTTTATTTGGTTTTGTGAATATTGAAATTACATGGCGTCATTCTCGGCTCATCGGGAATCTATTATATAAATTAACTTTTATTTTTTGATTTTTGGTACTGTAGAATTGTTGAATGACGAGTTAATTGATAAACAATGAATTGGTTTGAAAAATGATTAGTGAAAATGAAATTAGTTGTGGATTAATTAAGTTCCGCCTTTCTTTGACTTTGCAACTGAGCTCTGCACTATATTAATGAATTCAGAATAGCCTTTCATCAATGAATCTTGGAGTTCTGGATGCTTGTCAAAAATAGTCGGATCATTAAAGTTATAGGCTGCATAAATTCTCATTGCATTAACTTTGTCACCATTATTAAGATATTCTAACAGGAATTTGATAAATTTTCGCTGCGAATCGTCCAGAACTGAGAATTGTTGCCCCACATCTGGATTCAATCCGATGTTCTGCCCTGACAAAATTGTACCAAGAGCTAAGGATGCTTTAGAGATTGGACCTAATTGAGAAGGCGGAATTGGCGGCGGCGTTACTGATTGCGGCGTAACTTTTGAATTTTTGAATCTGCTAACTGCTTGATTATATCTTTGTTGTTTTGCAATTTTCATCCTATTCGCGGATGTTGGAACTTTTGCTTTAAAATTAGTTGAGACAAGTTGTTTTACAATTTGGGGTTGTGATTTTGCCATTGCTAGTGTAAGAATGGCTCCGCCGAGATTAGCTCCAGATAGTGCTGCAGCTTCGATAGCACGAGTAATTTCAGCCTCGGCTTTGACTTCTTGACGAACTTGCTCCTGAGCTTCTTTGAGTTGTCTCAATTGCTCGGATGCGTCTACTTTGGCTTGGACTTCATACGCTTCGGTTGCCATACTGTTACATTATACAACGATGACTATTTTTTGGCAAATATATTAAATTTTTTTGCTTAATTATACTCATAATATTCAGAATTTCTGGTTGACAACTCAACACTCGTCATCCTCATCTTGACTAGAGATCCGAAAATTGCCACGTCGTCGTTATATTTAAAATCTGATATTCTAATTATATATAGTATAATACCAAACTATTGTATCATAAAATAACCCACAATGAGATCCAAAATTTGGTGAATGATTTGAGTTCAACTTTTTTTACCTTTTACGCTTTTTATTTCAGCTTACCGAGGATTTATTTGATTTGAATACTATTGAATTAAAGTTTTTAACGGTGTTTATGTCAAATATTTTTCCGTTGTAATAAACTGTATGTATGAATTTTTAGTA
>JAYTWQ010000004.1:0-5593 GCA_043743355.1 bacterium
GGGGAACTATCCTAAACGATCACCTTGCACAAACCAAGAATCCAATCAATGGAGCATTCAATTCATTTGACCAATTCACATCTCGTCCAACTAATCTCACATTTGACGACGCAGGTCGAACTTATCTATATACCCAGACAGGTAATTGGCATGAATGGAGCGGCACTGAGTGGAAGGTTCAGAATAAGTCTGAAATTAATGTAAGAGATTATGGAGCTGTGGGTGATGGAGTAGTGGATGATACGGTTGCTATCCGATTTGCAATTACCAAAGGTAACAAAATATTTTTCCCAAATGGAACTTATTTGACTGATACGATTGTCTTTCCTCCAAATTACTACCCATCTACCAACCCAGCCTACAGCCCAACCATTAATGATGAATCGAAAACATTGTATGGAGAATCGGCTACAAAAACTATTTTACTCCAAAAAACTGCCAACAAAGCTGTAGTAGAATTTGACGGATATCCATCTTATGGTCACACACTAAGCGGTTTTACAATCAAACCCAATGTAAACACAAATTATTGGTGTGCAATTGATATGGGTGGATGTTTTAATTGTGTTGTGGAAAAAATCTATTTTGTAGATAATGGAGATGGCATATTTAATTGGGGTGTTTTTCTGACCACCTTGAGTCGGACAAACACTTATACAATATGTCATGAAAATATTGTACGTTCAGTAAAGATTAATAATTCGAGAGGGCCGAAGATTTTAATTAAAGTTGGACTTCAATACGCAGAACATTCTAGCTATGTTCCTAATTTTGAGGACAGCCCCAATCTTAATTATCTTGAGGACATTAGCGTCGTCTCGTGCAATTTTCCTACTAGTAGTGTTCAGGCTGGGGTATCAGTGTCAAGTAGTCTAAATGTGCATGTTAAAAACTCTCACTTTGAAGGTATAAACGGCATTGGAGTATATCTAGGAGCAAATGTACAAAGTACTACAATTGAGAGATGTTACTTTGAGTTTTGTACTAAAAGTATAGTCTCAAAAGCTCATGATCTTGTTTTGCTTGGATGCTTTATTAACGGTGGATCAGAAGCACTTTCAGCAGTTGAGAATACTGGAAGAATAACAGCCATTGGTTGCTCTGAAGAATCTAATGGCAGTGTTGGAGCTTGCATCGGAGCATATAGACATGGCAAAAAAAATAGCTCGAGCCTGCTTGTTGGAAAAGGTGATTTATTTGTAGATTATGCAGATGGAGGATCGAATGATGGAGCTGCTTTAGCACTGGCGAGTAATGCTAATCAATCTTACGTTTATTTTAATACTTATTATGGGAACTTTAGTAACCAAGGAAATGCAATACGAAGAACCAGAACTGGTTATGCAGCCAAGATTACATTTACACAACAAGAAGCAAATAGTGGATATACTAATGGCGAAATAACCTTTGAAGTTGCTAAAAATGATCTTGAAAATACAGTTTTGAATGGAGATCTCAAAAGAATGTTAAAAATTAGACAAGATGAGGTGGTGATTGGTGTTCCAAAAATAATTCCACAGAATGTTGAAGCAGGACAAATGAGTTTTTACCTTGATGAGGTTACCAACAAACTAAAGGTCACTGCCAAAAAGTCAGATGGGACTACTCTTAATTTTGAATTGCCAAGTATTTAATCTTTAATTATCTACCAGCCTAACCTCTCTAAAGCCTCCTCCTTACCTAGAATTGCAAGAATTTCGAATGGGCTAGGGGATTTTTGTTTGCCTGTTAATGCTACCCGAAGAGGCCAAAAGTACGAACCTGCATCCTTACCATTTTCATTAATCCAAGCTTTCAACCCTACTTCCCATTTAGTTTTCAATTCCTCAAAGTGCTGCGGCAAATCATTGATATTAGCTTTCAAAAGATTATTTCGTTCCGCTTCTAACTCATCATAAATTCCTAAAATCAAAACTTTTATTTCTTCCAAATTTGCAAGTGATTCTTCCAGCGTTATTTTTTTCCATTTCAATAATTCTTTTGCTGGTTTGATATAATTCAGTATGCAATCGCTATCCATTCCAATTTCGGACAAAACAGTAATTCTACTTTTGTCTAATATATAAGCCAAGTATTGAGTAATAATTATCTCGGTCGGTTCAAAACATCTGATTTGGTTAGATTTGCAAAATTCGGTCCAGATTGAATAATTCACAAATTCATTCGACTCAATAACTTCACCTAGATCGAGCCACTCAAAATACCATTTGTCCTGAACACCTTGATCCTCAAAAAGCAAATAAGGTGGTAATTCTGATTCTGACAATGGATAAAACCAAAAATTCATTTCTTTACCATCCCACAAAACACCATCTCTTTCCCACGGTTCAAAGCTTAAGACATTCACTTTTGTGATGAACTTTAATTTGGATTCGTCAATTGTGATTTTGCCATATGTCTCTTCACTTATTTCTCTTACCAAACCTTCAGTTGGAGTCTCACCTTCGTCACGACCGCCTCCAATCATATAAAAATTACCATCTTGTCCATATTTTGAACCACCCCTATTCGCAAAAACTTTGTTAGTCTCCAAATCTACAAAGTAAACATAATCCCCAACCCTGAACTTTTTGTCTTTATCAAATTCCTTGGTCAATCTCAATTCGCTTGTTCTCCAACAGAATTCTTCCAAACTCAGCAATTTGATATATTCACGGTTGAACCAATTGAGTTTTTCGGTATTGAACCGTGCTGGTGATCTAGAGATCTTGGACATATCAAAATCCTTTGAAATATTCTCAATAATCTTCGCAACTCGCTCGTCAATAATTTTTTGCATATTGTTTTAATTAAATATATCAATATAATATTTGTCAAAGTTAAAAAAACAACTTCTTGACTATTTGAAAAATGTGATGAAAAATATTAGAATATGTCTATTTTAGATAAATTACTTGGTTTTGAATCTCGTGAATTAGATGAACTGGCTGAACATTTAAAATTAAGTCAGCTAGAACCACGTAAAAGCATACTTGAAGAATTTGCAAAAATAGGTAATCCTCAAATAAGAAAGTCTAGTTTGGCAAGGCTGTATGTTGGACGAGAACATCCAAGACTGTCTCAAGAAATAATATTGGATACAATTAAATGCTTGAAAATGCACATGCCTTCAGTTATACTTACATTAGTCAAAGACGGCTTTAATTTTTCGGCAAGGTTATCTAATCGAGCAAACGAAAAAGCGGAAGAGTTTGTTGCACTTCTTCCTGAATTATTATGTGGTATTCAAATTCCCGCTGAGTTAGGCACAGAAAAGTTGGCCTTGATTAAAGAAAGAAAAGAATATGTCAAAAAAGTAAGGTCAGAATACCAAGAAATATTTGAAAATCGTGAAGAAAATGGTGGTAAATATAATCATTCGCACCAAGATCCTCAAAGAGATCAAAGAATAGAATTAGGAATTGCAGAACTCAAAAAAGAAATATAGGAATCGACAATCAAATGCAGGGATTCAATTAAAAATGAGGCTGGTTAATTAACTTGGGTTCCCTCCGTACTTTTACAATCTCTCGGAAAATTAAATACAATAATGTCACAATCCCAGCAACATAGAATGAATACAATAATTTGGCAAAAGTTGGATCGAGATCATTGAGAATAACTATTCCAGAAAATGAATTATACAGAATATGTAGTAGAATTGACAGTCTGAGAGAATAACGATACGCAACAAAAGCATAGACAATGCCGTCTAAGAATAAAGTTGTAATAAAATAAATAGCATAAAAAGAAGTAAAATCATTAGCAAAATTGTAAAAATGTGCAAGCGTAAAAATTAAAGAATTGAAAAGTATTAAGACAATAGGAGAAATCTTATTTAGTTTAATTGCAGTTTCTTCAACTAAGTCTTTTTTATACTTTTTGGTGTATTTTTTGGCAACAAAATATCTAATTACAATAAATATTGGTAATAATAAAAACAAGAGGACTGAAAGACTGTTTAGTTGATGTGAGAAAAATTGAGGAGAAATTAAATAATATAATCCAAAATACCAATCAGTAATTAAATAATAAAAATATGTAATTGCGTTACCCAATGGATTGAATATTAGAACTTGTGAAAATATAAAAACAGAAAATATAATAAGAAAGAGTAATTTTTTATAATCAAATTTTTTGGTCAACCAAAATCTATAGATGTACTCTTCACAAATTGGTGTTATTATTATTCGACAAAAATTCAATCCAATGATTTGTATAAGTATGCCATCCAAAACTCGTCCATTGTTAAGTGAGTAAATATAACTTTCATATTTTTCAATGCTTTGACTTCCATAAAATTGAAAAGATAAACGCAATGAGTATGTCAAAAAAGTATATGTAGTAATTATTATAATAAAAATTCTTTGTAATATTTGTTTGTTCATAAGTATTATATGGGAGAAAGCGTCAGAACTAGGGTAAGTCTTGACGCTTTCTATATTTTTACAAAATTAACCAGAAGTCAAGATTGTAGATTGTAATTACCAACCGCCGTAGCCGTGGTTTGGAGCTGTTTGATAGCGGCCTTCGCGTTGAGCTCTTTCAAATTCTTCACGAATGCGTTGTTCACATTCAGCTTGCTGCTGGCGATAGTAATCATAAGCTGATCCTACTGCTTTTGCTGCGCTGTCAACTCCACGAATACAACCTTGTGGGTTAGTGCCGCATGGGGCTAAAAGTTCATAACCTAATTGTACATAATAATCCCATTGAGCTTCAGCAATTTTGCTGAAGTAACAGCAAAAAATGTTACGAATACGAGTGCCAAAAGTAACTTATTCACGATTTGTGCTACATAATAATGCAGTTGATAATTGTTGATTAACTCGATTTAAAAAGTTAAGGGTCCGTCAATTGCTTAGCCAATTTATAGTTAATTTAGCACCTTTTTTTTCAATTGTCAAATCTTAAGTTTGCCTCCAGCAAATGATTAATTGGCAGTCAGAAAAAAATAAAATAAAAAATTTAACTTTTAAAACTATTTTGCCTATTCTAATCTTCGTTCGCATTACCCTTGACAAAAGCGTATAATAAAGCGGTACTTAAACTATATGTCAACAGTCAATTACAACTCTCCAAAATACCTTAATGACCAGTCTTTTGTTCCTAATCCTAACGAATTCATAACCATTCGAGGTGCTAGAGAACATAACCTCAAAGATATTTCGATAATTATTCCCAAAAACAAATTGGTGGTATTTTCGGGGCTTTCAGGCTCAGGCAAATCTTCGTTGGTGTTCGATACAATCTATGCAGAAGGGCAGCGTCGTTATGTCGAAAGTCTCAGTTCGTACGCTAGACAATTCTTGGGTCTCAAAGAAAAACCAGATGTAGATTCTATTGACGGACTGTCTCCAGCGATCTCAATTGACCAAAAGTCAACTAGCAATAATCCACGATCAACGGTCGGAACTACGACCGAAATATATGATTATCTCAGACTTCTGTTTGCCAAAGTTGGTATTCAGCACTGTGGAGTTTGCGGCTCTTTGATTAGCGGCGAAAGCGTCACCAAGATCTCACAAAGAATTTTGGAATTACCACGTGAATCAAGATTGATAATTCTTAGTCCAATTATTAACGATCAAAAAGGTTGGCACAAACAGCAAAT
>JAYTWQ010000005.1:0-2437 GCA_043743355.1 bacterium
ACTTCCATTAGCCAAAATCATTGCAGATTACGATCAAATCAACGAAAAACTATCTAATACAACAGATCAAAAAGAACTTATTGAACTTTCTAAAAAACAAAGACCCTTAGCAGATAAAGCTAATATAGCTAACAATATCATTAATCTCGAAACAATAATTACCACAAACCAAGGAATGTTTGATTCGGGCGAAGCTGCAGACATGGCAGAAATGTTAGTCGAGGAAATAATAGAAAGTAAAGTCAAAATTATAGAATTAGAAACGGAACTTTTGGCACTTCTTGCACCAGCCGATGCACGAGACCGTGATGATATTTATCTTGAAATTCGTGGAGGAGCGGGAGGAGATGAAAGTGCAATTTTTGCTGCAGACCTAACCAAAATGTACACAATTATGTGTAACGAAGTCGGTCTAAAATTAAAGGTAGTTTCTCTATCGACTAATGATGTTGGAGGGTATAAGGAAGTCATAGCAGAAGTCAAAGGAGATGGAGCGTATTCCTGGTTTAAATATGAAGGCGGCGTTCATCGGGTACAGCGAGTTCCAGCAACTGAAAAGCAAGGTAGAATTCATACTTCGACCGCGTCTGTGGCGATTATGCCGATACTAGATGACAATTCAGATTTTAAGCTAGATCTGAACGAAGTCGAAATTGTAGCATCTACTTCTCAAGGTGCAGGTGGACAATCTGTCAACACGACTTATTCAGCAATTCAAGTGCTGCACAAACCAACTGGGATCAGAGCACAGTGTCAAGATGAAAGGAATCAAGCCCAAAACAAAGTCAAAGCACTTGCGATGTTAACAAGTCGTGTCTATGATCACTTTGAACAAATTCGCCAAGAAAAAGAATATGCGGAACGAAAAGAACAAGTAGGTCGAGCGGACCGATCAGAAAAAATTCGAACTTATAATTTTCCGCAAGATAGATTGACAGATCATAGATATAGCCATAGTTGGAACCAACTTCCTGAGATAATGACTGGGAAAATTACTGAAGTAATCAAAAAAATAAAAGAATTAGAAGGAGAGCTTGAACTAGAAAGAATTAATGAATAGTTTATTGACAAAAAAAACTGACTAGAGTTTTATAGAATTTGAAAAAGCGATTAAAATCATTACAAATTATGTCTATTAAAAAAAAATTCGACTTCACAACTCTGTTCGTAATTTTGGTTTCCGTTGCATTAATTCTATTTGGAATGTATTTCCTTAATCAATCATTTACCAAAAAATCCGCAGTCTCTAAGCCAGAATATGGTTTAACTCAATCCAAAAGTATTAACTCAAGTATAACTAATTCTTCTTCTACACTAATTTCTAGCTCTGAAACCAAATCTGTTTTATCTGAAAAAACTGTAGAAACCACAGTAGCTACCAGTTCTAGCTCATCTACTTCATTAATTTCCAAAAATAGTTCAAAATCTAGCTCATCTACTTCTTCATCAACCAAAAACAATTCACCATTATTAGGTTCAGAAGCTAAGATAAAAATACTACAAAGTTTAGGTGGAGGAACTTACGAAGCAATAATAATTGACACAGGTATTAAAGATCCAAAGTTCTGGATCAAGGACAAAAAACTCAAAATTAACAATAACTCTACACTCAAAATTGATACAGAATATAGAGTAAGTGAAATTACAGAAACCTCAAATAGTTTTAATTATGGCTCAATCGACGAATAGCATAGATATTTCACCTTATCCAAACAATGTAGCAACTATACTTGATTATAAGCCGTTTGACTTTGACCGAATCAAGACACTTCCAAAAAAGACCATTGTTCGAATTTCTGGTTTGGCTGGAGCTGGCAAGGGTACAATTAGCAAATTATTATGTGACAAATTAGACTTGATTAATCTCGAAACCAGCTATATTCTACGTTCTGCAACATGGATTTACGAAAGCTTAGGTTTAGAATTCAATGACGAAAATACCACTAAAGTTTTTGAACAAATTGACATTAGTTTGCCTAACAAATCACTTGAATTCAGATGGAATGGAGAATTATTGTCTGACAAAGAACTAAGATCTAACATAGTTCAACAAAATGTGGCTGAGGCTTCTGGTAATTCATTTTTTAGGTCGCAATATTATTCTAAAATTAGTTTTGTTCTCAACAACTTGATTAATTCCCCTGTCATTCTCGATGGACGAGGATTCAATACTCCATATATCAACCAAGCCAAAAAAGACGGATTCAATGTAATATGCTTTTTCTTTTGGGTTAATGATGGATCGAATTATCGGAGATATGAAAGTGCATTTTTGGAAAGGAATCAAATAAGCGAACTAAGTGAAGAACTAAAAAATAATATCAAATCTGAATTCCAAAAAAATATTAAAGATAGGAATTACCAAGATTATCTGAATGCCCAACAAAATAATCTCGGAGCTATTATTCCAGAATCATATGTAGTTGATACTTCTGAA
>JAYTWQ010000006.1:0-4606 GCA_043743355.1 bacterium
AAAGCTAAAATACAAAATCAAAAAACTACACCCTACTTAATTTTAACCAGAAAAACATCACAAATTAATCTCAAAAATCAAATATTAAATCAAATATTAAATCAAATTGACCACAACTAAATACTCTCAAACTACAATTCAAGACCTTCGAAAAATAGTTCAAAACCCACACCAAACTGCCAAGAATTGGGATGTGATATTACCTTCAAAAAACTTTTTGGAAAAATTGTCTAGGAATAATATTATCGATCCAAATGCATGTCACAATGACTTTATAATTTGCCTTGCTTATGGCGGAAAGCATCACTCAAGATTTTTTGAAAATTTGGAATCACAAACTCCAAGTAGAGATATGTTTTTTAAGACTACCGAAACTGATGGAATAAACTGGGTCTTATATCAGATAATTAACGAAAGGCTTTACAAGATCAAAACAGTCTTATGTTGCAAACCGAACCAAAATGCAGTTTTTACTGGAAGCATATTCGATCACGCCTCTGATACTTTTGCAATGGTAACAATTGCTTTTTCTCGTCAAAAACTTACTAGAGAGAATGGAGACACAATACCTCTTCAAAAACAATATTTGTATAAGCTATCAAATCAAGGCAATTTTGAGATTTGTAAAAGAAAAAACGGCTCCAAAATAGAATCCAAACCCTACTGCAACAAACCATTTGATTGGAGGGATCCTAATCCTGCATTGAGCTTTGAGCCTAATAATAGCAATATAATTAGTTTTGTTGGTTGTGGCAGTGACAAGCATAACAAACCGTGCATCTCTAACGGTAAAATTACATTTGGTGAGACCCAAAATCCTATTATTCGCAGATTGAAACCCACAACTAATTTGCCAAATATAATTTATGAAAACCAGGAACTAAAAACTATATATCTTGAATGTCCGCAAAAAATTATCTTAACCAAAAGCGAAGTTTTACTTTGTTCAGCTGGATTAGATTATAATGGCAAAATTATGCATTTTATGGTTGGATACATCAGAAAAAAAGGTATAGAAAAATGGCAATTGGTTAACAATACTGGAATTATCAAAACAAACTACCCTTTTGGCTTTGAACTTTATGCTGCCAAATTCAGAATAATTGATAATGATTTGGTTGCTATAGGCTGGAACGCTGGACCTTCAGGGCTCCCACATAGTCAATCACCATTCCTAAAAGTAAAAATCGATGAAGAACTTAGGACTGTTCAATTGATATGATTATGCTTTTCACATTCAGAATAGAGGATTTGCAACTATTCTTTATTTCATTTTTTTTGTAGATCCTAAAACAAGTTTTAGATTACAGTCAGTAACCTATAATCCAAAATTAAAAATATGTTGAGTTTAATTCCAAATTAAGTTTTGACAATAATTTATTCATTAGCAATATTCAAAGCAATATGTCACCTAAAAATATTCTTCAAAATAGACTTTTTTACTGGATTTTTGCAATAACCATCCCACTACTTGCGATCAATAACTCATATTTTCCTTTTTTGGGAATTGCACTGGCTGGAACATTATTAACTGCTTTTACACTTTTTGCCAAACCAAAGATTAGCACAATAGATTTGATTTTTGCTGCAATATCTATAATCTCTTCACTCAATTTTGTTTTTAAGACTTCTTCACTGCCATTATTTTTTTCGTTCTTATTGTGGTTTTATTCATCATCTTGGCTCGTTGATAAGGGGATTTCAAAGACTATCAATATGCTATGTCCATGGATTTATAGTTTTTTTGATGTTTGGGGAACCAAAGATACCTTGCCAAAACTAAACTTTGGAAATAATCCAAAAATTAAAAATGTCATTAACAAAAACCTTAATCAATATCTATCCAATACCTTAATTGCAGTATTAGTTCTTTTGCTAATTGTACCATTTTTGACAATGTCAAATTCATACTTTGGTACATTTGTGAATCAGAACCTTGATGCAGTCAGAACTTTTCTAAACTCAATCTTTGGTACTTTTGGTATTTTAACGCTCCTACAAATTTTTGTATTCGTATTTTTACTTAATTTTTTGCCGAGACAATATTTATTCTTGCAAAAACCTGAAATGATTGAGATTGATCAAAAGCCAGAATTTTCATTATTAGTTGCCAAGTGTGCTGTAGCAATTACCCTATGTTTATTTTTGTTTGTTCAAGTCCAAACTTATTTGCACCCAGAATTACTCAATCTAACAGCTGGAAAGATCGTTAATGAAGTCTTTTTCTATCTCTCTGTAGTTTGCTTTGTGGTATTTGGACTTTTGTATATTAACCTTCGCCAGAATATGATTGCAAAGGTTATATCTGCAATACTTTTGGTTCAAGCTTTTTTGTTAGGTTTGGTTGCGTTGGATTCTGATTGGAACTATATCAACGATTGGGGATTAACTCACAAGCGATTGTATGGGTTTGCAATACTGACGGTTGTTTTAGCAAACATTGTTGTATTTGCAACTTATTTGATTACGAACAAACCAAAAAAAACAAATTTGCCAATAATTCTAACTCTCACTTTTTGTGTAATTGCTGTTATTGCCAATTCAATCAATTTTGACTATCTAATTTATCGCAACCCACCCAAAGAATCTCAAGGTATAGAACTGTCGTATATTTCAACTATGAATCTTGACTCGTATAGCCTGAAGAGCGAATTTGAAAAACAACATGCCGAAGCTGGTAATTATGACGAAGGTTGTATCAATAATGATTGGCTCGAAAAAAATTATAATCAAATCAAATATCTCCAAAATAAATACTCAAATTTCCAAACTTTAGGATTCAATCTTAGTGAGTTTCACAATTACCAGCAAGTTCAAAGCCTCAAATTACCTGAACCAAAAGACCTGTGGCGAGTCAATAATTCAAACCCATCCAAAAGATGCTACCAAAGAGATCGTATCCACGATTATAGTTATGGATCTATGGATTGGGATTAAGATACTATATATACTCTTAATATTCAAAAGTTTTGGTTGACTACTCATAGCCCGTCATCCTCAGCTTGACTAGGGATCTCAAAATTGTTACTTTGTTGTTTCATTTAAATCCGATATTCCAAGTGTATGGAGTTTAAATATTTCAATTTTCAAAACTATTCTTTTGACAAAACCGCCCTACTCACAAAGTATTATTAATACAATGATAGAAAATCTTTTTAACAAATCCTGGTTCAAACTAGCCTGGCACTCAATGTTAATCTTTGGAGTGCTATATAGTGGGTTTTTTGTATTAGAGGGCTGGAAAATTAACAAAAAGAATATAATTCTGGTAGAAAACAATTTGGTTTTGTCACAGTCAATTGAAGAACTCAAAAATCAAAATTCTTTTGTAAACCTAGATAGCTTTCGAGAAAAGACCGTCAAAGGTTCGGGCTACAAATTTCCTGGAGAGCAAGTCCTTGATACATCTAGAATTGATTCACCCATTGACCCAGACAGCCAAAGCCAAACTAATCAAAAATCAAATCAAGAAAAGTGGGTGTCGTGTTTGTTCGGCAAGAATAACAAATTGTATGAAGAGGTAATAACCAGCTGCAGATAAATAACGTATTTCTTTCTGTTCAAAATAGTAAGATCAAGTTTAGAAGTCTGCATTCCTAATTGATCGCACCAAAAGTGTTCCAAGTACCTGGAGTTCCAGATGTAGTACAGATCCAACCTACATAACCTCCTGGAGTTGGGTTGGTGTTGTAGACAATGTCTCCTTTGTTGTAGTCACCGGTGATTGGTAATGAACTAGATGATGAAATTAATTTGTCAGTTTTAGTTCGAAATTGTAGAGAGTCACTGTATTCTATTAATTCTTGTTGTGAATCAAAAGCTAAAACCTGAAAACACGAAATTCTAAAAATTACATTTTTGTTTTTTGAAAATACTGCTGGCCAAACAGTAAGAGGTGTAGTATAATTTGCGTCATAACCAAACGTATCCCCCAAACCAACGAGTGTTGTCCACTGACTGTTTTGAATTTTTATGTATGAACCCAGTCTAAAATCTTTGGAGTATACAATTTCTAAATCATCACCACTAACCTTTTTTATATCGATTGACCAAAAATAGAATTTTTCTTTTGGAATTTCAAAGCTATTTGCTGGATCCATAATGTAGTCTTGATTGTTGTTACTTGCATCAAACGTCACTTCAAGGCAGCGATCAAATAGTCTACCATCTTTAACTAATTTACCATAATTACCTCCTGTAAGCCCATTGAAAAAAAGATTTTCACGCTCAGCAAAAGAATCTGAATAAATCAAATTATCAGAACTCTTGGATATCACTTGCCTTGGGGCTGTAATTGTTGTTCTTGAACCCTGACCAGCATTTAGATAAATTGGTCGGCGATTATAATGCATAAAATCAACATAGCTTGATACTTCATCAAAAGTGATACTCGAAAATTGATCTTTGATTACATTTGTCGCTGGTAAAAGACCAATCAAATCTGAGGCTGTACCTTTTGTTATAACATTTGATCTAATTAACTCAATTTCATAGACATAACAATTCTCTATTCGAGCATTAACATCACTAAAGTAAAATTGCCGTGGAGATAGCATTACTCCATCAATATCTACTGGGTCGTTAGTTGTGAATACACCTGCAGAAG
>JAYTWQ010000007.1:0-2548 GCA_043743355.1 bacterium
GATTATTTATTTACTGCCCCGATTAAAAATTACCATGTAAGGAGTGGAATAGTTGATGCTATTTAATCTTTCACTTTTAAAAATGTGTGGGGGTTAAACATTGTTTTGAGTTTTTAGATTTAGCTTCCGTAACCCTTCCAAAAACTAGAATAACTTACTATTTTGAGATTCTCATTTGGTTCTACATCCAAACCCGAATATCGAAAGTCAAACTAAGCCTGTTATCAATCAGTTTTATTATCTCTAAATTTGTTTTTTTTACTAAACTCCAACCGTCATCTTGAGCAAGTTTGAAGTTGATTCGGGTTTTCCGAATTTAGTCTCGCAACGACAAGCGAAAGATCTGTAATGAATCAATAGCAAAAATATACCTTTTATAAATAGTACAGCTAACAGATCTTTCGTTTCTTTTGGTGCTGTGGGCATATCTTGAAACAAGTTCAATAAGCAACCCTCTGTTCTCAAGATGACGGAGTATATTCTAATCCAAAAAATTAAACTAAATCATTTGTGAAATTGATAAAGTTGAGTTTCGATATTGGGTTTTTTAACACGATTTGCATAAATAAGAAAAGTATTGTACAATGTATCTTGAAACCAATGTCGATCCGTGATCGCCTCTACAAAAAACCAAAATATATGTCACAAAAACGCATTCCAACACCGTCTCAAGATGCAGGTAATTGGGGAACAATCCTTAACGAGCACATTGCTCAGACCAAGAATCCACTCAATGGAGCCTTCAATTCTTTTGACCAATTCTTAGGTCGTCCAACGAACCTCACTGCAGACGACGCAGGTCGAACTTATCTAAGCAGACAAACTGGAAATACTCACGAATGGTTAGGCTCAGATTGGGATGTCAAAAATAAAAGCATCATAAATGTGAAAGATTATGGGGTAACTGGAGATGGTATAACAGATGAAAGTCAAGCAATACAAATTTTATTAAATGAACATGAAGTATTGTTTTTTCCAAAAGGAGATTACAAAGTATCTGGCGTAATAGTTCCAGAAACAAAAAGAGTAAAATTATTTGGTGATGGCAATATCATTTGTAGTGGAGATTTTGGATTCTTACGTCGTAACCAACTTTTGCCAAGTGGAAACGAATGGGCTAGGGTTAAATATCCACTATACGTAGAAGGGCTAAATTTTACGTCCAACACAAGAGAGTGCAAGTGTATTCAATTAGACTACACCTTTAACTCAGGAGGTAATTATGGACTAAATATGATTAATTCCCGTTTTGATCTTACAAACGGATCAATTGGAATTGCACTTTCAGGGGCTGGCTTTTGTCGAGTATCTAATAATTATTTTAATATGGATGCAGATGTAGGTCAATTGCTCAATCCAGGACCGACAACCACAGCAGTGTTAACTATCGCAGGTAGAAGTTATCTAAAATCTGTTCAGACTTCAGTTTTTTCCAACAATGTTTTTTGGCTCGGTGTTTCTTTTGACCAAAGATATATTTCTGATAGTTCAAATCCAGCAAACAATACAATAAGTGCAATTGAGGGATGGACAACTACTGGTAATTTCTACTTCGCTTCTAGGTTTAATATGAAAATGTGCAATACATGGAGAGCCGTTAACGAAGACTTTGTAAGTTCCCACATCAAAATTGTCGCAGCTAGATTCTCACAAATCACCAATTGTTATATTGACAGAAGTTCGCTTGATGTTCCTACAACTGGAAATCCTGAAGCATTAATGGACATACGTTGTAACGAGTTATTTAGTACTATCGGGCTCCAAATTGCAAACAATATTTTTAATGCACAGGGAGCTGCAGGTAATTTTATTGAGTTCAATCCTCCACAAATTCAAAGTCCTGGAAAACAGATCGTATCAATTACATTTTCTAACAATCAATATATTGGCTCACAAAACATTGGAAATAACGGCATTGTATTGAACACGGTAGTTACAAAAATGTATATTGGAGGAGAAAGTTTTTATAATATGACTGCTTGTATCAAACTCAACGCAGTATTTGGACAAAGTGTGATTGCGCCATTTTCTGCAAAAGATTGTGTCTGGTGGCTACAAAATGGATCTACAACTGGTCAGCCTTTAGAAGAAATGTTTCAATTAAGCGATGTTGATTTTGTATACAAAAGAATACCTTGTACATTAACTTTACCTACTTATTTGGCAAGTGGAATAGAAGAGGTTGTAGGATCTAACACTATCTATTTTGGTAGAATGGGAACGCGATATCCAATGATTACTTTGGTTAACACGACGGCAACAGAAGCAAATACATATCCTGGACTAGACGCAAAGACGGATCGAAGTTTTGATTTTACTGCTTTAAAACAGATCAGTGCCGTTGGCGGTAGGAAGATGACCGTAACTGGCGATGTTATTGTTGATGGGACCAAATTTGAGTTTGGAGAGTAAAAACGAAAAATATAAACTGAGTGCTTTAATTAAAAATAAAGGACAATATTGTTTTGAGTTTTTAGATTTAGCTTCCGTAACCCTTCCAAAAACTAGAATAACTTACTATTTTGAGATTCTCATTTGGTTCTACATC
>JAYTWQ010000008.1:0-8045 GCA_043743355.1 bacterium
AAGAAATCAAAGGTCGAAGCCAAGAATCAAGCTGAGAATACAGTTTTCCAAGCTGACAAACTGGTCAAAGATATGGCTGACAAACTAGACGACGAAGCAAAGAACAAAATCAACGATGCCAAGGTCAAAGTCGAAGAAATGCTGAAGAAAGATGATGTTACCAAAGAGGAATTAGAAGAAAGCTCAAAAGTTCTCCAAGACACATTGATGGAAGTTGGTGAAAAGATCTACTCTCAAACCGCTCAACCGACCAACGACGTGGCTCCAGAAACAGACGCTCCAAAGACTGATGACAATGTCCAAGACGTCGAAGCAACAGAGACAGATAGCAAAACTGAAAAAAATTAAATTGTTTCAAAACATAATTTTATCCCTAGTAATAGGGATTTTTTGTTTGGAGTGATTCAATCTTAAAATTACAAGTAATTATACAGTTGGATTAGGGTTAATATTTTTTTTAGTCTAAGTATTGTTCAACTAATTTTTTGAATGCTAAAGAACACCCATCGTTTGGAGCTTGTATTCCAATTACATCAAACCCATGACGTTCAAGAATTTTGTTGACTTCGAAGCAGGTTCGTACACCCTCGTTGTAATTATCTTGAGTAGGATCGCAATATCCTAAGGTGTCATGAATAATCGCAATTCTCTTACGACCAAAAAATGCTGTTTCGCCATCTGATTCACGAAAATCCCTTAGCGCTGTTACAATTCCATTTTCAAAGTCTTGTTGGTTTTTGTCATCAAAATTCAGAGCGTCAACTAATAATGAAGTAAGGTTTCTTTTGTTGTTAGCCAAAAAGTCAAAGCATTCACCTTTGCCATCGACTAAGAGTAAGATTGGTTTTAAAGTTGAGTTTTGGTTTGGAATATAATGGGTAATAGACATAATAAAAAGATTTAGGGTTTCTTTAAGAGAGAAAACTTAATTTTTGTTTATTGTCAAATATTTCTACGCTACATTACTTCCGCCATTTTAATTTCTTTTTGGTTCTCGTTCTTTAAAGTTCTTAGATCTACCACAGTGTCAGTTTCATCTACTATTTCTCCAACCAATTGTTCTAACACATCTTCCAGCGTAACTAGTCCGCTGGTACCGCCAAATTCATCGACTACAATAGCGATATGAGTACGTTTTTGCTGGAAAACAATTAAGAGTTGGTCGATTTTGGTGGTTTCTCTCACTGCCACAACGTCATTAAGTAATTCGTCACAATCTGGTTTGATATTGCCATTATCCTTCGCCATTGCTTCTAACAAATCCCTTAATAACACGAATCCAACAATATCATCATAGTCTTCACCGAATACTGGTAACCTGGAATGCTGAGAACTATAGATTTCTTGTTGTTGCTGGTTGAGTGTTTTGTCTTTGTCCATAGCGACCATCTGGACTCGAGGTGTCATTATGTCTTTGGCTGACTTGTCGTTCATAGTGAACACGTTTTGGATGATGTCTCGCTCGTCATTCTCAATTGAATTATTCTCAAAACTCAAGTCTGTCATTGCCATAATCTCTTCTTCCGAAGCGGTCTCAATATTATTATTAGGTCCAATTATGATCTGACTAATCTTACGAAATAGCCACAGAATAGGATTGAAGGCAAATGTTAAAAATTGTATAACTGGAGCAACGATCAACGCCCATTGCAAAGCATATTTTTCTCCTGCATTCTTTGGGACAACTTCTCCGAATAACAGTAGAAAGAAGGTGTAAATAAATTCGTAGTAAGATGCCACGAACCATTCCCAGCCGACAAATTCACGAGTTGATTCAAGAGATTTTATCATTCCACCAACCAAGATACCTCCCCCCACTGCAAAAACTGTATTTAGAAGTGTTAATGTTCCGATTGAGTGCCCGATTGAGTTCTTGACTTTTTGTAGCCGTTTGGCATTTCGGTTACCTTTTTCTGCCAAGGTTTGGATTTTGATTTTGTTGACCGAGAATATTGAGGCTTCGGATCCTGCACAAAAAGCTGTAGCAAGAATCAAAAGAGCTGAAATTATTAGAATAAGAGTCATGTGTGGATTTGGAATTATATAACAAAAAAACCCGATACAAAAAAAGTTGGCGGGCTAAATGAGAAAAACTATTTTTGTTGTAGGGGTTCTATAATATTTTTTTGAGGTATCATGTGAATATGAATCTAAGCATTTTTGATAATATCGGTATTGTCAAGTTCTAACTTTTGACGGAATATTCTATTATGCAATCACCAAAGTTACCAAGTCAAGGAGAAAAGTACTATCATTACAAACACAATCCAAATTCCGATGATCTAAATTACTGTTACGAAGTTATAGGTATTGCCAAACATACTGAGACAAGAGAAAGTGTTGTGGTTTACAAGCCTCTTTATGAATGCGAGATTGAATTGTTTGTACGCCCGCTAACAATGTTTTTGGAAATTATTGAGATTCCAGAAATTAATTATATTGGTCCTAGATTCAAATTAAATGAATCAAGTATAAAAATAAGTGAGTCTCAAAAAATAACTTTGGACACATACAACAATAATTTTGATGAATATTACAAATTTACAAGATCGATAATGGATAATCCAGAAGCAAAAACTTGGTTGAACAAAGTTGCGAGTTTGTTTGATAAACAATTACCGATTTTGGAAATTGGCGCTGGTACTGGAGTTTGTTCTGACTATTTAGAATTTTTAGAATTTGAAGTTGATAGGACTGATTGCGTAGATTCATTTTTGAAATATAATCAAAGAATTGGAAAAAGCATTTCGGTTCTCAATATTTTAGAAGTACATTCAGCCACAAAATACAATCAAATTCTTGCCAATGCAGTTTTGCATCACTTCAATGAAGTTGAATTATTAATAGCCTTAAAAAATATCAATGAATCCTTGAATGATAATGGTTTGTTTGCCTTTAGTACAAAATTTGGCGCCGGCGAAGAAATTTCTAACTTTAAAATGAACTCTCCTAGATTTTTTAGATATTGGTGCATAGAGACCATAAAACCTATTTTGATAAAATGCGGATTCTCTATATTAGACTTCCAAGAAACCAAAAATTGGTTAAGAATAGTTGTACAAAAAATATAATGTCAGATGAATTTTAAATATTTACCAAAATCTAAGTCAAAACTTTTCGTGATAATAATTGCTCTTATTTTGTGCTTAATTTGCTTCCCTGTTATTGTTTCACCCTTTCAAAAACCAAAGATTATAACTTTTCCTAATACTTATTCGCTCGCTTTTGATCCTTTGAATCATTTTCGTCAGACTCTCAATAATTGCGGTTCTTATTCTGTGGCTGGAGTTCTCAATGTTTTTGACAAGAATTTGGTTGATCCTGAAGCTATTGCTAGCTCTATTAGTTTCAAAATTCAAGATCGATTAACATTTCCAATTGGACTAGAAAATTATCTCAAAAATAAAAATATCTATGTCGAAACCCCGAATGTGATTAGTCTGAGTGAAAACGAAAAGATAGATTATCTAAAATCAGAATTATCAAGCGGTAAAGCAGGTATAATTCTAGTCAAAATTCCACAATCTGATTGGTATTATCTCCACTATATTACAGTTCTAGGTTACGACGAAAACCACTTTTTTGTTTATGATTCGCTCGTTCCTCGTGATGGCAATTCTCAATATACAATAGACCTAAATGGCAAAATAACTGGCAACAAATCAATCGAAGCAAAAGAATTAATCAAAATGTGGGACGCAGGAAATATTCTGAATTACTCAAAGAATTACAATCTTTTTGCAGAGCCAAAACTGGTTTAGACTATCGGACACTAGACAAATTCTAGAAATACAAAAATGATATTACTGAATATGCCAACTAGTTATATCAAAGATTTTATTAATTGGATAAACACAAAAGTAATTGTAAATTCCAAAAAAACAGTTCCGCCTTTTCGTGAGCGTGAAATTTGGTGGTGTAATGTCGGGGTAAATGTAGGAATAGAAATTGATGGTAAAGGTGACGAATATATGAGACCTGTACTAATTTTGCTAAAATTTAACTCTAACCAATTTTGGGGTATTCCATTAACAAGTAAGATAAAAAAAGAAAATATATTTTATTTTAAGTTTGATTGTCAAGGTAAACAAAGTTATCTTTGCTTGTCACAGTTGAGAGTTTTTGATTCTAAAAGATTACAGAATAGGTTTGGAGAAGAAAATTATCTTCTTAAAGAAAGTCTGTTTTTTGGAAGTAATATTAAAGCTAATACAATTTTTGCAAAAATAATCACTCCTTTTCAGGAGATCGTCGGACTGCGTCCAATAAGTAGATTAATTATATAAAATAAAACTTAACTTGTCAAATAATAATCTCTAATACACTATTAAATTATGTCCATCTCATCTAATTCAACTAACTTAATTCTAGACACCAAACGTCACTCGTTCATACAAAAACTGTTTTCGTTTATATCTGGTGGTTTTGTGATTGGATTGATTCATTTGTTGTTTTCTAACTATTTAACTTCTGGACCTGGCGCCGGAGATTTTATATTATTTTATCCATTGATACTTATTTTTTCAATTGTTTGTCAGTTTTTATTTATTTTTATTTTAAACAAATTTACCAATTTTGTAGCGAGTTCGTTTTGGAAATATACTGGATTTATTGTATCACCTATTTTAATAATAATATTTTTTTTCGTTTACGGGTTTTTTGTTGAACCTTACTTTGATTTTCAGGAGCAGATTAAAAATACATCAAAAGTTTTAAGAAATAATATAACATATTTTATTCAAAATGACAAAATACCTAAAGGATTTTACGAAACTAGTTCTCAAAAAGATAAGTATGGTGGTGAATTTAAATTGTTGAAATCACTTAAAGATACGAAAGAGTTTAAACTTTATCAAGACTCAATTTTTAACAATCCAGACAATATTGAATTTCAAGGTGACCCAAAATATAAATCTATTTATATAAATGATTGTGGCTATTGTTACTATATAGAAGATGGCACCTATTATGATCTTGCTAAAACTCAAAGCGGTGAGGAACTAAAACGTGAAAGTAAGGCTATATTTTCAGTTACTGTAAAAAACCCAAGTGCAAAAGCATCAGAAGATTTTTTATCACTTAACAGATAAATTAAATACTAACCAATTCACCAATCATTTTTTTGTCTATATATTATAAATAAAATCTTAAAACTTATGTCCATCAATTCTAACTCAACTAACCTAATTCTAGACACCAAACGCCACTCATTCGCTCACCTAATGGCAGCAGCCGTCGGTAAAATGTTCCCCGAAGCTCAGTATGGTGTTGGCCCAGTCATCGAAAATGGCTGTTATTACGATTTTGTTTTGCCACGTAACTTTGTGCCTGAAGATCTTGTATTGTTAGAAGGTCACCTCAAAGAATTACTCAAAGCCCATTTGTCATTCAAATATCAAGAAATGGATATTGACGAAGCAATCGCACATTTTGACAATGCCAATCAACCGCTCAAGGTAGAACTATTGATGGATCTCAAGACCAAAGGTACAACCAGTATGTCCGAGGAAGAAAAAGCAGACTTCGCTGGAATTTCAATCGAAACGAAACTTGATAACTTGCTGGTTGAATCTCAAAAAACTGGAAAGGAGCTGTATATCGATTGTATTATATTCAATGATCAGAACCAAGTTTTTGTCCAAAAAAGATCTGCTGACCGCAAAAAATTCCCAAATTGCTGGGAGCTTGTTGGTGGTGGGGTTGAAGAAGGTGAGACTTTTGAGATGGTAGCGGCAAGAGAAATCAAAGAAGAATTGAATTTTGATCTCATTGAAATTGTTGACTGTCTAGCGCCGTTTGACTATGTTTTGCCAGAGGATATGCGGAAAGAAAACGAGAATACTAATCACAGAATTGTACCGTTAATTATTAAAGTTAAAGATTATTCCAATCCAGTTCTAGAAGTTGGTAAGGCTGTTGATTATACTTGGGTTGATAAAGGGAATCTTGAAATTACAAAAAATGGAGACAACACTTTTACTTTTGACACGGTTTTGAGAGCTCTTGAAATTAACAAAAAATTAACTTTAAAAACACCCAAAATCACTCTCTACAGAATCTGCAACGAATCTACTGGCGAAGTGTTGTTCGAAGATCTTTGCAAAGGCCCGCATATCGCCCACGTCAAAGAAATCAAAAATATTGGTTTTAAACTAGACAAATTCAGTGCAGCCTATTGGCGTGGAGATCAGGCTAGGGGAATCAACATGCAACGACTCTACGCTCTCGTATATGATACCAAAGAAGAATTGGCAGTCTTTGTCGATCAGCGTGAAGAAGCCAAAAAGCGAGATCATAGAGTACTTGGAAGTCAACTCAAACTATTCACAATCTCGGAGATGGTTGGCGCTGGTCTCACACTAATGCAACCCAAAGGAACGATAATCAGGAATCTTCTGCAACAATATCTCTGGCAAATCCACAAGCCATTCGGTTATCAGCAACTCTGGACACCGCACATCGCTAAGGAGGAATTGTACATTCGTTCTGGACATGCTGGACACTATATGGACGATATGTTCTCGGTCTATGGCGGAACTAGCAAGGAGAAGTTCTATCTCAAGCCGATGAATTGCCCACATCACATGCAGGTTTTTGCGGATAATCAATTCTCATATCGTGATATGCCTGTACGCTACTTTGAACCTGCGACTGTATATCGAGACGAAAAAACTGGACAATTGTCTGGACTCACTCGTGTTCGCAATATCACACAGGATGACGGACATGTATTCTGCCGTGTCAATGGAATTCAAGAAGAAGTAACGATCTTCGCCAAGGCAGTCAAAGAATTCTACGGTTCGCTCGGAATGGAGGCCGATTGGGTATCGCTATCTGTGCGTGATGCTGTAGATCGAACTAAATATCTAGGTACGGATGAGAACTGGGATATTGCCGAAAAAGCATTGGAAGATGCTGCCAAAGCAAACGGATTCAATTACAAGCGAGTTGAGGGTGAAGCGGCGTTCTACGGTCCCAAATTAGACTTTATGTTCAAGGATTGTCTGGGTCGTCAGTGGCAATTATCCACAATTCAGTGTGATTTTAACTTACCTGAAAGATTCGATCTTAGTTATGTCAATGAGAATAGTGAGAAAGAACGACCTGTGGTACTCCATCGTGCGGTGGCTGGAAGTTATGAACGGTTCATGGCGATATTGATCGAGAATTACGCTGGGAAGTTCCCTTTCTGGTTAGCTCCAGAACAGATTCGTATTCTAACACTCAACGACCAAGTCCTAGATTATGTCGACAAAGTCAAAGAAGTATTGGATAGTGCGGTATTGATGCAGCCTCTCAAATATAACGAAATCCGCCACAACGTTGATAGTCGCCAAGAAACCCTCGGCAAAAAAATCCGTGATGCCAAACTGGATCTCATCCCGATGTTGATGGTAATTGGTCCGAAAGATGTGGAGGCTGGACAGGTCTCGGTTGAGTATAAGGGTGAGAGCCTCAAGGTTGGGCTTGGTGAGTTGAAAGAGTTTTTAAATCAAATTAAATAAATATTATGAAAACATATTACTTTCAAGACATAAAAAATACATCTACAAGTGAAACTTTGAGAATTAAAGCGCCTGATAAATACACATTAGAGCAAAAAGTAAATAAAAAATTAGCCGCTTGGAAAACGCAGCAAGTTAGAATGGATGCTAAAAATCAATTAGATTCGAATCAAGAGGCTAGTTTACAAAATACAAAAAATGCTCTAAAGGAAATAGATGATTATAACAAAGTGTTGGAATATACCCTAAATGTCAATGATAGAATAAATTGGGACAATTTAGTTGACAATTCTTCTTTCAACATATCTAAGCCAGTAATTGAAAATTATTCAAGAAAATCTAATAAAGACGATTTATTAAAAAAACTACCTTTCTTCGGCTCAATGTTCAAAGAAAATATAAAGAATGAAGAATTAAAACTTGAAAATGAATTTAAAAAACAAGCTTTTGAGTGGACTGCAAAAAAAGTAGAATTTGAAAAAAATAAGAATGATAGGAATCACCAAATTTCAACGCAAAAATTCAATTATGAGTCAAATA
>JAYTWQ010000009.1:0-5588 GCA_043743355.1 bacterium
CACCTAAATTGAAAAGTAAATTAAAATCAATCAAATGACTTCTCACAAGTTTTGACCACTATTTTTAGTGGTCATTGATTTGGAAAAGATTTGGTTTTGTCAAAATTCTCTTTGGCTAATTCTCTAATTGCAATTTCATAATCCAAAAACGCTTGATTATTAATTTGGTTCTCATTTGCAAAATCACAAAGCCTAAGAATTAATCTTGGATACAAACCAAAATTTTCAACGGTTTGAAAATCAACAGGAACAGAATTAATTCGATCTAATCGTTCTTTCAAATAATCTGGGTGTGCAGTTCCAAACTCTTCAAGAAATAATCTTTTTGCTTCTTCTTGAATTTTAAGATGATCTTGTTGTGAGTAGTTGGGCATGTGTTAGTTGTAATTTGGTTTGTGGTTTTGGTCAAAAAAAATAACCCTATAAGTTAGGGTTGTGTGTGCCACGCTTGAGTCCTGAAAGTTGACGCATTTTGCGATATTCTTTGGAATATTCGTCTTGAGTCATTACTTTTCCAGAACTTCCAAAATAGACAAGCGATTCGTCTTTTGGCTTTTCGACGGGAGCTTGTTTGTTTCGATTGAGAATTAGATTCATTGAATTCTGAATTAATTCTGACGGGATTCTGTGATCTCCGTACATTCGTAAAAGTAGATTATCGTCAAAATCATAGCTGCGATATTCGGTCCAGAACCATGTTGATTTTTCAGATTTTAGAATTCTAAAGTAATCAGTTTCTGTAATCCAGATTCGGGAAGTTTCTGAAAATCCTGAAATGTGAATGTGTTCATATAGTTTTATATTTTCCATAATTTTGTAGATTTTACGTTTGTGTGTTAGAATTTTCAGTAGGGGAGTTAAAAAGTAAGTGACAGTAATGTTTTTGTAAAATAAGTCAACCCCCCTGCTGTCGTAATTTCCCGTTCCCGTTCCCGTTGATCCCCGTTGATTTTTGACTTTTTATTTTAAAAAACAAGTAGGGGGCTTTGGAAAAACATAAGATTTATTGTTGATTATTTTGTCGTTCCGTCATGGTTGGGATGTCAACATAGACTATTCGATCAGCATCTAAATATTCTTGTTCTGCTGTTTCTTGAGTTTGGATTTGAGTTGGTTCTGAGTTTTGATTAGACATAAAAAAATCGGTGAACATAAATATAATTAGTTAAAGATTGAAAGTAAGTTTAGATCAGATGAATGTTTGAATTCTGGAATTAAAAACTTTTTAGAATGGTTACGAGTAATTACAATATTCTTGTTAAGTTGCTCTAAACAATTTTCTTGCATTGCAATTTCAATACCAATTCTTTTTAACTGTTCTGGACAAAATTCGTGTGCAATGTTTCTAAGATAATATAGATTGCTTAGTTCATTTTGTGTTCCGTTGATTTGTGGGTAGTTTAGCATAATAATTTGGTTTTAGTTTGTAGATTTGTTTTTATTGCTCATTTTTAGTAGTTTCCGATGTCGTTGATGTATAATGAATTAGAGCATTGAGTTGTCCAAGTTTTCCAGCTCCAAAAGCAATCTGTTTTGAAGTCGACACGATAGTCATCTGTAGTTGGGATGTCGGTGCTGAGTACTAACTCACCGCAAACCTGCAGATATTTTGGTTTTTTGATCTCTGATAGGCATTGAAAGCCGCCATTCTGAGTTGCGATTGCATAACCTAATTCTTTGGCTAGCTTCCATGGATTATTCAAAGATGGGTTAGGAATTAAATATGACTTGTTGAGTCCATCTGCGACGAAAACTGAGAGGTATTGAGTGGCTGTTGTTCCGTATGATGATGCTGAGGCTGTGATTGAGTTGGTACAGATGACCATAATGGCGAGAGCTGAGATAATTTTTGTAAACATATATGTATTGGTTGTGTTGTTTTGTTTGTGTTTTACCACAATGAGAAGATCCGAGTGGAATCTTCCGATGTGATAAAAGAAATCATAAAATAATTGCTCTTTCATTATTGTCAAAAGCTGGTAGTCTTTTTGACTTGTTTGAACAAAAAAGCTTATTAAAGGTATTAAGATTAATTATTCTTTCTGCAATTACTTCTTTTGAATTATCAGATGAAAAGTTTATCCATAAAGTTCTTTTTCCTCTTTTTAAAATGATATTATTTCCGTTTTTTGTTATTGTTGTGTTGATAGACATATATAAGTTGTTGTAATTAACTATTTAATTATACAACAGTTTTTTTATGTTGTCAAGTCCCAATGTATTGTAAAGTCTAATTTGTTAAGCTGTCAAATGCTAAATAAGACTTTATAAACTTATTATTAATTGTACATTTTGTTAAAAAAACATATATTGGGACTTGACAATTAGCACCATTTGCGGTATAAACCAAATATGGTTATCACAAAAGCAAAATTAAAAGCTAACAAGAAATATGCAAAATCTGAAAAGGGTAAAGTAAGTCAAGCTAATTACGACAAAAAGCGTAACACTGTTGATATAACTGGGATTCAACAATCAACCAAAGAATTTTTTAATAAATTAAAAGAATCAAAAAGCTATACTGCCGATCAATTGTTGAGGGAATTGTTGGGATTATCTTGAATGATAAGCAAACCAAATAAACAAAGCTAAGTACCCGCCTGCAATAATTGCAAAGGCTAGGTATTGTAATAGTTTGATTAGCATAGAGTCCAAAGATGTTTATGATTTTCAAAAATACCGTGTTTGTCATATTCTTTTTGATCAAGAATAGTACAAATTTCGTCTTTAAACTTAATCCGAATTGGATAATTGTATTTTGGTTCATATTGCTGTAATTTGCTTTTGGCTTTTTCTTTTCGGTCAACTATTTCTTCGATCAATGCAAACAGATATTCAGTTGAATAATATTTACGATATCCACCGTTGAAAGATATTTTGACAAAAGCTTCTTTACATAGCTTGTCAAAGACTATTTTGACGGCTCTGTGTTCACTTTGAAAGCGTTTAATTGGCTTTATAAGATAATGATCAAAAATATCTGTATGGGGTCGAAAAGCTAATAACGAATCGTCAAAAGTGAACTGTTCTGTCATTCCGCTTTGTTCTAGCTTTCGATTTAGGATTTTGACTCCTAAGAGGACTTTTTGGGTGGGGGTTAGTTCGTTCATAGACTAAAATACTTTTTCAAATTGTAAAGATTTGGCTGTAGTTGACTTCATAAAGTCGTCTATAACATAGTCTAATTCGACCAGTTTAGATTTGGCTTTGTCAGCGTCAAAAGTGGTTCTATTTTGAGTTTTCCAAAAATAGTGATAACCATTGGATTCGTCAGTAAAGTCACCGTTATTGACTTCTAGCATAGCTTTCAAGTTCTTCTCCCAACTTGCAACTGGTTTGGCTGTTATTGTTGAGATTCGACCAAGTTCTATGATTAAATCTTGTTTGTCAGATTCTGGACATTCTGAACTATCAAGATATGCTTTCACATATCCGATTTTGTCTTGAATATCTGCTAGTAGTTGGATTGTTTGGGGTGTTTTGGACATGATTATTAATTATATAATGCACTTTCTGCTTTTTCTAATTGACTTTCTAAATCTTTAATTTTGTCTTCTAGCCCTATTATTAGATTTTCTTGAGCTATGATAATTTCTTGACTTTGTTCTGCGTAATAGATAATGTTTTTTATAGTTTCATTCATATTGATTTGGTTCTGGGATAAAAATATTAAGTTCTGAACTTGCCCACGCTCTGACGCTAGACATGTAATTCTCGAATTGTGAAGTGTTGAGATCCGATGTTGACTTTGTAATCTTACGCCTTGACTTTTTGCCAAGTCTGGTTGTAATGTACGAACTCAAAAAGCGTTCTTTTAGTTCTTCGTGAACTTGGTTAACCTCATTGTCTTTGTAGCCAACTTCTCGACAGATTGTTGCGATAACCACGCCCCAATAATACTTGTTGGCATTGTTTGAGCGTGATTTGCGGCGTTTGTCAATGACGATATTAATGTCTTGACCGTTCAAGATGTGGAGCTGAGAACGAAACAATTTGGTGTTGTAGTCGTTCTCAAACTCAAATTTATAATCTTTGATTTTGGCTAGGATTGTTGGGGTCATAGGCGGTTAGTTTTTAGACTTTTCTGGAAATGGATTTTCTCCAGTTTCTAACTTTGACAAATCAATATTGCACTTTTGAGCTTCGATGTCCATAACTAGATCGACTGGAAGTTCTAAAGTATCACCTGCAACAAGAGTGTATTTAGTGTCTAACGCTTGACCTGTTCGAGTGATTTGAATGTCAAACTTTGTCCAGTCATTCTTTATTTTACCGCCTGCAATAGCATGTAAAAAGTCTTGAATTGCTTTTGGTGCAAATTCTGCAACTTGTACAGTTTCGGTGTCATGATTATAAGCAAGGGCTGCCCATACTCGTTTTGTTCCTACTGGCTGCTTACCGTCTCCTAAGTCTTGATGAATAACTTTTTTAGATTTCATTTCGCCACTTTCGTTGAGTTCGTCAACATATTCGGTAAAGTAAGATAAGATTTCAGTTTTGGGAGTTAAGATTCTGATTAAATGTACACCTTCGGTAAGTTTGAGGTAATTAGATGGTTGTTTTGGTTCTGTGTAGTTGGATGAGAAAGGATTTGCCATAATAATATTAAGAAATAGTTGTTGATAGATTGATGAATTTATTGTCTTCATCTGGACTGAACGATTATCGAATCGGGAACAAATCCTGAATCGAAACGCCGCTAATTGCCATTCCTGCAATAATACAGATAATAACGACTGGGATGTATTCGTGAGTGATTAGATTGATTAATTTAGACATAAAGCGGTGTTAATTCGATGATTGTATCTTCGTGTACTGATTCGTCGAGCTGGTACCGAATAGCTGAAATTAGATTGATTTCGTATCTGCAACTGACTGCTCCAACTTTGATAATTCGGTTTTGCATTGTCTGCAAAAGTTCAAAGATAAACGATTCGGGTTTTAGATTTGCAACAATCCAAATTGCAAACTGATTAAAGTCTGGAATTAGATGATCTTGATATTCTGAAAGTTGACCGTAAGTTAACAATTCAGAAAGGTGGAAGAAATATGATGAATTAGACATTAAAAAAAGTAAATTAGGGTTAGTCTTCGTAATAGTTGTCGTCGCTTGAGTTTTCATCGTATGATGATTCTGTGTCGTCTGATTCGTCTTCGTCTAATGAATTGAGATATTGATCTTCTAACATTGAGTTGACATATTCTTGAGATTGTGACATAATAGTAGAGATAATTTTGGAAAAGAATTGTTGCGGAGCTATTGAGAGATAGCTTCTTTTTTTTGTGCCAAATCTTGGGAGATTCGAGCTTCGATGTCAGAATCAGTTTGGAAATAATCTGAATTGTCTTCTGTAGATGTTGCAGTTTCGACATTAGAATTATCTGAATAGTTTGGTTGGGACTTGATGAAGTCAAAGATTGTTGATTCGGACATAGTATTTGTTTTTTGGGTTGTTTTGGAAAAAGATTGTTGTATAATTAACTGATTTACTGACATTGCTGCGGTTCAATCGCTTCTAATAAGATTAAGATTGGTTACTGTAATTCGCCGTTCAATATTCTTGGTAGAAGTTGTTAATTACTTAACT
>JAYTWQ010000010.1:0-4822 GCA_043743355.1 bacterium
GTTTTAGTAACTGTTTGCAAATTATTCACATAGATATTTGCAACCATCTCGAGCCTCGCTTTATCACCCTCTATTTCTTTCACAAAGCCTAGTTTTTCAAACTTTTCTATCCCAGTCACAACTTTACCCTTTGATAGGTCCTCGACAGCCTGTTTGGCTTCATTTTGCTTTTGTCTTTGAATTTGATTTAGAGAGTAGGTTTCAATCTCACTGTGGCTTTGAATAGTCTTGAGAGTGTTGCCTCGCTCGACTGATTTGTGTTGTTTGGTGTCGCCTACCAACAGAACCCTTTGATCGTTTACAATTGCTAGTTTAAGGAGCTTGTCCATTTGGCGAACTGAGACTAATGAGGCTTCGTCAACGATTAGGTAATTTTTGTCTTTCCTTGATTCTGTATTTGAGTTATTTGCATTACTATCAGCCTTGGAAAGGTACTTATGGACCATCATGGAATTCTCAAACCCCTCGGCTTGTAAAACTTCAACTGCTTTGGTGGTAGGGGCTAGGGTAGTGATTGTATAACCTTTCTCAGTTAACCCTAGCTCAATGCTTTTAAGAGTGGTAGTTTTGCCTGTACCAGCTTTTCCTTCTAAAAGGCTCACTCCGTCTTGAGATAACATGACTTTAGCAACTACTTGTTTTTGATTGAGGTTCAAAAAAGTATCTCTTTGAATATTTTTGGCATACTCAGAATTGATAGGGTTAAAAATGTTAATCTGGGAATTAATTGCCCTGACAATATTTTGTTCTTCTTGAAGTGCAACTTGGGTGGTAATACTAGGGGACAAATTGTTGCGTGCCTGGATTCGCTCGATTGTGTTGTTGGAGTTTGGGTCAAGGCGAACTTCGGTTACCAAAATTTTCTCTAGCATATATTTCTCAATAGCCGATGTAACTAATTGAAGATTAGTTTGACCAATACCATTTTTGAGAACTTCTCCGATTAAGCGTTGTTCACTACTAGTTGAATGACGTTCAAAGTGATTCTCTAAGGTGTAGTTTAACCATTTTTGAGTTTGATCGACTTGTTGGTTTGGGTTTTGATTGGGATAAAGGATATTCTGAGTTTGTGGTAACAAATTTTGATTCAACAACTTGTAATCAATTAGGTTATTATCTATCTTAAATTGCAATTGATTAGATATATTTTGAATAACTAGTTTTTGATCTAGTGAAAGAATATTTTGATACATCGCCTGTAATTCACTTTGAGAGTATTTGTTAGATTTAGATTGACGAGTTCTAGCTCCAAGTTTGCTCTTAGCATCTCCACTTTGGATATTTTGCTTGATCGCTTCTTCTTCTATCTGTTGGGTTCGCCTCGAGAAGTTCTTGAGTGTGTTGTCAGTAATTGAGGCAAGGTCAAAGTCTCCTGGAGTTTTGCGAATATCATGCCCGATAGTTTGAAGACGATTAACTAGGTTTGCATTGTAGATAGCAAGATAGTAAGGTGCATTTTCTTTTTTGTCTCGTATTTGAACAGCTTTCCATTTTTTTTCTACTCCATCAAAAGTCACATTCATAACCACAGCATGGATATGGAGTTGAGGATCAGAATATCCATTGACAGGTCTGGCGTTCTTATGAAAGAAATGACCATACACAATATTGCCAGTAACTCGATTGTCATTTTTACCAGATTCACGGATACGAGTTTGAATGTTTTTCTCCACCTCTGCCATGGTGAATTTAACAGACTCAGTAATTTGTTCTTGAATCAAACTTGCTACTTCGGGACTACTTACAGCCGATAGCACACTGACGGATTTTGGAACAGAAAAGGTAAAGTCAAAAGCCTCTCGCCGATCCGCTACAATCCGAGTAGAAAGTTGTTCACCAGTCAAGGGGTGATGACCAGCACACAGACGATCAAAGTGTTCTTTTTGAATATCGCCAAAGAGTCCAAGTTTTTTTGCCCCCAGTCCTTCCCAGGTTCCAGAAATTTCAGCTCGTTCAGAATAGTAATCCCCCTTAGTTAGAGAATCGGTATGATACAAAGAGGCATTTTTGAGGGCGTTAATTCCAAGCATGAAAGGTAAGGGTTAGGAAAGTTTGAGTGAAAAAGGGTAAGAGTTTCAGAAAGCAATTGCGATGAATTATTTTGAGTAGAGGGGGTCAAGATGAAGTGAAATTTTGAAATTGATGTAAGCAGTAGAATTAACCATATTAAGATTTTTATTTTATCAGGCTACTCCCCTTAGCTATACTAATGTTTTTTTACTCCTGAATTTTGGATGAAATCCTGGGTTGTGTCAAGGTTTGAGAAATGAAAGTTTTTAGATATATTCAATGCAATTAAAATTCAAAACCGTATACTTTAATTCCACAATTACCCTTCATCCTTCCGCAACTTCTGGTTAAATTCAATCAAGCCATAATTGGTTCTATGATCTCCCCACCTCCTGCCCGATTGGTAAAGGTACGCCTCTACAACATACTTGTTATTTGGTCCACCTTTGGCGAGTTGATCTAATTGCCACGGTAGAATTTGGTAGTCAAGAGTGTAGCTTTTGGTACTGGTGGTATAATCTCTTCCGTCTTGAAATCCAGTAGTAGTGGAGTGGTGTTCTTGGTAGGTTTTACCTATAAGGCTGGTAAAGTATTCGTTGGTTCTAATATCACTTTGACAATGGAAAAACTTGGTTTGCAGGACTGATAGGAAGGAATTGACTGTGGCTTCTTCTCGATCTGAATTTACAAAAGCAAGATAGTTGGAAAGGTTTTGGGTAAGATAGACTGAACAAATTTTAGAAGAGCGAGCTGTAGTTTGGAATAGTACATCACTGGATGTTAAGAAAAACTGGGCTTCGTCTATCCACAAAAAGACAGGTCGCATTTTTGATTTGTCAAGAACATGTTCACGCTTACGCTCGACCGCCATTTGAAAGATAGTTTTGAAGATAATTTGAGCCATTTTACCTGTTTCACGGAATTTCTTGATACTCAAATCCAAAACAATTACTTTACCCTTAAAAGTATCTTCTGGTCTAAAGTTGGCTTCACTCGGCTGGCAAGACATAATCCGTTTAAGTTCGCCTCGTAGTAAGTTGTCAGCTAAACTTGTAAACATGGAGATAATCGAGGAACGAGGCTTACTAGCCATATTTGGGAATTCGGTTTGCCAGTAAGTTAGTGTTAATTCGTCAAATTCTTTGAAATGATTGTAGCGGTTGGGAATGTTATTGAGTTTATCATTAAATTCATCTTCATTTTCATTTTCAATCCTTTCACCATTAGGATCAAATATTTCATCCTCTTGATTTGGCAGAATGACTTCAATTTCAGTTTTAATTGTATGTTCAATTTCAATTAATTGATGCTTGAAGAGATTTCTATTTTCATTGCTAGAATCTCCATATTCAGCCTTCTCAGTTGTTTCAATATATTTCTCATAATTTTCCAATGCTCGAAAGACTAAATCTTTGAAATAGTCAGTTTCCTTAGAATTATTTGGATCAATCGCTTGGTTATTGAATATGGCATTGGCTTCCTCGACGGTTCGTGGAGCATTAAGAATAGCCTTGTACATTTTACCAATAGAAACTTCACCATCAGCTACAATCAGTAAATTGATAATATTCTTAATCATTTGTTCCATAGCGTTTTGCCAGTAGTCACCTGCGTTGACTTTTTGCATGACCGAGAGAAAAGTATGGGCGATGTTGACCGTACTGTAACCTTCTTTGACCAAGTAATCCAAAAAATTAAAACGATAGCCCGTAGTTTCATTTACTACAACTAATTCGACTTCTCGGTTGATACTTTGGGCGTACTCTTCCCACATTTCTCTATCTCCAGATTTGACGGTGAGTACTAACCCACCAAAACCATTGTAAAGATAACATTTAGCAAGAGATTGACCACTGCCTGAGGTTTTACCTGAACCAGTGCCACCAAAGATCTGTACTCCTTCACAAGCGTCGCCAATCGTCCAGCTTTCTCCCATAAATTTAAGAAGTGGAGCTGTAATATCAAAGTTTAATTTGTCTTTTTTGATGAAGCTAATTGGGTTGGACATAGTGGAGACAAGTATATTAATTCAAAGGATAAAAAACAATAAAAGTTAAACAAATATATTTCATTAAAACTGGGTTATAGTTTCTAACTCTTCGTCCTGATCTAGGTCTGTCTCAATTTTGGATTGTTTAACCTTAGATTTATTAGCTTTAGATGAGTTTAGGTTAAATTCAGATTCGCTTTGTAATATTAGAACTTCGTTTTGTAGAGCTTTTTTACTCTTAGTTTTCTTAATATTCTTAACTTGTTCTTGTTGACCAAATCCACTAAACTGGATCATAGAAGTAAGTTCTTTGATGTTCAAGTAGATTTTGTTTTCTGGCACTAGACAATCATCGGAGACGAAAAGAACATCTTGGACAGTTAACTTTTTATTTTTATGATTGAATTGGTTTTTGTCGTTGCAAATCAAGAACGAGGCTCGAAGGTTATTGACCACATTCCAGCTAGAACCAAGGACTGAAATTTTGACAGCGTAGATCGGAGAGCTGGTTTTAGTTTTGAGCTCTTTGATTTCATCACTCATCTCGTAATCATAACCTTTTTCTTTGGATTCAGATTTTAGCTTTTGGTTTTTACTGGTAATTTTACTATTCAATTTAACATTTTTGACAGTTGGAATAAAACTGAAAACTACAGATCCAAATTCATCGAAGTCTAAGCTCTCGAGGTAATGAGTAATGTTGGCAACTAATCCAAAATCTGAATTGTTAAAGTTACCAAACTTATTGTATGGAACTAGTTGTTGACCAAAAGATCTGTTGGTTGAAAAGCAATCACCATCGCCGAGATAATTGAAAAAGTC
>JAYTWQ010000011.1:0-2706 GCA_043743355.1 bacterium
AATTTCTAGACCTCTTTCCTACTAAAAGTTAAATCTTAATAAAGACTTCGGATAAATTGCCCCTATCTAGGGGCTGTTCCGCAGGAACGGGGTAACGAATTGTGCTAATCATCTTACCGTTACCCTCGTCAAAACTTCGTTTTGCCACTTCCTAGATAGGGAGGATCTATAGTTTGAAGTATAGTTTTAATATTTTATTAAGAAAGAGGTCTACTCTTTTGACCTTTTCTTTACACTCCATATAATTGGTAAAATATCACCTTGCTCAATAACCTTTAGAACATCTGCTGACTCCCAGCTCGATCTGTGATCTTTGACCATTTTGTATGGATGCAAGACATAACTTCGGATTTGGGAACCCCATTCGTTTGAGATTAATCCACCTTTGATTTCACGCTCAAATTCTTTTTGTTTTCGCAGTTCGATTGCTGCCAGCCTATTAATTAACACTTCCATTGCACGAGCTTTGTTTTGGATTTGGGATCTTTGATCTTGGCACTGTACGCTAATACCCGTTGGGATATGTACTAATCTAACAGCTGAATAAGTTGTATTGACACCTTGACCTCCTTTGCCGCCAGACATGAACGTGTCCATTCTTATATCTTTTTCTGGAATTACAATATTAACTTCAGAGTTTAGATTATTGGGCAGCACTTCGACCATTGCGAAACTCGTTTCTCGGGTACCACCTGAGTTGAATGGGCTAATTCGAACTAATCTATGAACACCAGCTTCTTCTTTGAGTAATCCATATACATTTTCTCCAATGATTTCCATCGATGCTGATTTGACGCCAGCTTCTTCACCGAGCGACAGTGAGATTATCGAACACGACCAACCTTGATTTTTGGCAAAAGCCTGATACATGGAACATAACATTGCAGTCCAATCTTGAGCGTCATTGCCGCCAGCTCCAGCATGCAAAGATAGTATTACACCCTGTGAATCAAACTTTCCATTGAGGAATTGTGAGTTTTGGATTATTTCAAGCTTGGTGTCTAATTCTTTTTTAAGTTCTTCAAAATCACCATCCAGTTCAAAGTCAAAAGCAACTCCAATATTGGCAATTAGTCCGTCAATCTCTCTCTTTTGTTGTAATTCCTTGTTGAGTAAAGCTAATTTTTGATTGATTAGAGAGGCTTTTTCAGGTTTGCCCCAGATTGTTGGATCTTCAAGTTCTCTTTCTAAAGAACTTCTTTTGTCATAAAATTCTGATTTAGGTATGGAATTTATTAGATTGTTTGCAGCGTCGATGTATTCTTGAAATTCTTTTTGTGTCAACATTTTATTATAATATTGAAAGTCTATTGTTTTGGCAAGCTAGAAGTTTTAATCTTGCTAAAAAATAACCTTGTAAAAAAAAGGGTTTTAATATGTTTTTGGAATATCATTGACAGAAAAATACTTTTGCTTTTGTATTAATACTCATTTACATATCAATATGGCTTCACAAAATATTATCGAGACAATTAATTCTAAAGAACACAAAATCGAAATTTATCAAGATGCGGGCAGCAAGTTTAGGTGGAGGGCGATTAGTAACACCGAGAATGTTGGTTCGTCAGAACAAGGATTCAAAACCTTAGAACAATGCAAACAAAATCTTAATTCCTTAGTAGCAATTTTGTATGACACGGTGGCTATAAATAATTCCAAAAACAAAAATTTGGGAGTGGCAAAAGTTGAAGTCATGTCATCTGATTGCCATGAAGATCCAAGCTATTCTGAAGAAAACCAAGCTATGGACTGGAATATTTTTTGGTTGATGTTAGTAATTTTGCTTTTGAGTCTGTTCATTTTTGTTAGAATATTTATCTTTAGGTAAGGTTACCAAAAATTGTGGTACTTTTTTAGTATAATTTGCTAACAAATTTTAGCTATGTTTACTACGTTTTCAAAATTACTAATTGATAAGACAACGCTCGTCATCCTCAGCTTGACTGGGGATCTCAAAATAACTGGATTATTTTACCATTTCAAATTTCGATATTTTAATTATGAATGACTCACCTTTCGCAGGAAACCCAAACCGTCATCCAGAGCGTAGCGAAGGATCTGAATTTAACACCAAGCCTTAAATAAACAAGTATGTAAAAAAAACACCTTCTAGGGTTCTTCACTTTGTTCTGAATGACGAAACAAGCCCATTTTTTACTCAAATTAATTTCCTGCGAAAGGTGAGTTATGTAAAAATACTTCAATCCTCAAAAAAATCTTGAAAGTTCTTTGGTACGAACCTTACTTCGGGTTCAATTTCAATTTTGAATTTTTTGTAAACCTTTTTTTGGAGTTCTTCCACGACTTTGCTTGCATCTTCGTATGTTCCACCACCTAGATTCGTCATAATATTAGCATGAGACTCTCGCTGTTTTATTTGTCCTATTTGGAATCCTTGAGCTTTTACATTTTCTAATAATTTTCCGACAGGTAGTTTGTCACCAAAAACAACCCAGTCAGATTGAATATTTTTTTGGACTTCATTTGATAAGCTTGAGAATAGGATATTTTTGAACAATGAACCAGGGCTTTGGAATCCTTTTGGATAAACTGCATCTCGCTTGATAGCTATTTCATTATATTTCACTAGATTTTCTTGTTGACTTTCGGTTTGATTGAATTGAAGGTAGACTCGTGTAATCAGAATATCTTTGTCATGCTTGAAAAGACTATCACGGTAACCAAAAAAGCATTCGTGATTTTCTA
>JAYTWQ010000012.1:0-3820 GCA_043743355.1 bacterium
AGATTTATTTCTTCTTCTCCCTTCGCTTTAGAATAACTCGACCTGAGGCTTTCTTTTTGTCCCTTGTCTTTACACCATTAGCATGCTTACCCCAAGGAGTCTTTGGATACTTCATACCAATTGAGTTTCGGGCTTCTCCACCACCGTGAGGGTGATCTACTGGGTTCATAACTTTACCTCGAACTGTTGGTCTAATACCCATATTTCGGTTTCGACCAGCTTTTCCGATTCGGACTAATCCCCAAGCATCATTACCCATTTGTCCTACGACACAACTACACTCACCATGGAATTTTCGGATTTCGGATGAAGGTAATTTGAGCGTTACATAGTCTCCGTCTTTGGCTGTGATAGTTGCATAAACGCCAGCAGACTTAACCATCTTAGAACCCTGCCCTGCATTTATTTCAATTTGACAAACTTGAGTTGCTAGCGGAAGATCTTTGAGTTTTCGAGGAGCACCTTTGACGACTTCTTCTGTAGTTCCGTAGGTTTGACCGACGACCATTCCTTTGACGTGTAGAATATACGCTTTTTTACCATTGAACAGATCAACGACAAGACATACAAATGCAGTACGGTTTGGATCGTATTCAATTGTTTGGATTTTGAACCCTTTTGGAAAGTTATTTTTGTAATCTACAAGACGAATCATCTTTCGAGATCCACCACCAATGTGGCGAACGGAAATAGATCCTCTTTGGTTACGTCCACCTGAACGAGATTTTCGGACAATGAGTGGTTTGTGCGGTTTGTCTCCTGAGAGAATTTTGCTGTATTCGATGACCGAAGTCTTTCGACGAGCGGCTGTGGTTGGTTTATATACTCTGATTGTGGACATAATATTATGGTTTTTGGGTTTCGTATTACTGCATTTCAATTGCTAATTTAATCATGAAATTAAAACTGTTATCATTCTGAACTTATTTCAGAATCCCGGGGAGTTAAAGACAAAGTTTGTAATAAATTAAATTTTTGCTGATAATGCTTTGCACGATAATTAATTTATTGTTTATTATTTTGAAAATTTGCTAAAACTTTAATTGCTAAAATTTGATCATTTGTTAATTTATCAAGTAAAATTTGTGGAATTGTACTGTTAAGTATATTCATTTGATCAAGGTTTTCTCTAGCATCAGAAAGTAGTTGCTTAATCTCTGTAAGAGATGGTTTTACAGTATCTGAAGTTGTAAAACTTTCATTTGGGGTTTTGACTTCCCAAGCTTTAATTTCTGGAAATGCTGACATAATAAAGTATTTTAATTGAATTTTACAGCTTTTTAATGAAGAGATTCTGAAACGAGTTCAGAATGACAGTGGTTGATAGTAATAAAAGGAAGTGTAAACACTACTTAGCTTTTTTACCACCGTGTTTTTTGAAGATGGTTGTGAATGAGAATTCACCTAGCTTGTGTCCTACTTTGTCTTCTGTAATCAGAACTTCGGGGAATGATTTGCCGTTATGAACTGCGAATGTCAAACCTACAAAGTCTGGAAGAATAGTTGAGGCACGGGACCAGGTTTTGATTGGGCTGGTTTTGCCGCTAGCTTTCATCTTTGCTACTTTTTCAAGTACGGACGGATGAATGTAAGGTCCTTTTTTGAGTGATCTTGGCATAATTTATAATGATTGGTTTTAAGCAATGAAGCCCATTTTTTGATTTACAAATTCGATATTTTCTGGAGTGATTACTTGACCAACTTTGAGCTTAATCATGAATTTTCGCGGTCGTTTGACCAACACAACAGAAACTCGTTTTTTGGAATTTCGTTTTTTCTTTTTGAAGTATGGTTGGATTGAGTTGATTTTGACAACATCGAGTCCAGCTAATTTCAAGACTTTAGCTAATTCAATTTTGTTGGTTTTGAAGTTCAAGTCATCGAAGACAAGAGTAAAAAAACCAGTTTCTTGAATGTTGTAGCTTTTTTCGGTTTCTAGTAATATTGCAGACATTTGGAAGATTTTTGGTTAATAATTAAGCTAGTCTTGTTTCTAGGATTTCCCGAGCTTTTGGTGTAAAGATAACATTACGAGAATTGACCATAGTTACTATTTTGACTTGTTCGACATTCATCATTTTGATGTCAGTGTTCATGAATCCTCTTATCATTTCTTTGTCCTCAGTTGTATATATCAAAGTAGTTTGTTTGTCAGTTTTGACTTCTGTACTTCTAATAGACACAAGAGTATTTAGGGTTGATTGGGTTTTTTGAAAGTCAAAACCTTCTGGAAATTGGTAGCAAGCACCAGCAGCCAATCTATCTTTGAAAATAGATTTGAGAGCTGATAATCGAGCTGATCGGTTGATTTTGCAGTGCCAATTTACTAGGTTTCGTGGACCATGTGACACACCTCCACCTACCCAGATTGGTGATCGAGTTGAACCGTGTCTAGCACGACCTGTACCTTTTTGCTTCCAAGGTTTTCGTCCTCCACCTCGCACTTCTGCACGAGTTTTGGTATGAGCGTTACCAGATCTAAGATTCATCAATTCCGATCGAACGATTTGTGCCAAAAGTGTTTCTTTGACTACAAAATCAGTGAGCGACGAAAAAGCTGGAATTTTTTGATCTAGTGCTTTGTTTAGTATTGTTATTTGTAAAGACATTTTAGAATATTAATAAGTTAGTAATCAATTAAGCAACTTTTTCGATTTTTAGAAAATTAGAGTTAGCACCTGGGATAGAACCTCGTACAAAAATTAGCTTATTGTCAGCGTCGATAGCCATAATTTTTGCTTTTTTGATTGTTCGTTGTTCGTTACCCATATGTCCAGCCATTTTTTTGCCGGCTGGGACACGTTGCGGCCATCTTGCACCAATAGATCCAGGAGCTCTGTTATGGTCATGACCGTGAGACTTTGGTTGCCCTTTGAATCCGTGTCTTTTAACTACACCTGCGAATCCTTTTCCTTTGGTAGTTCCTGTGATATCGATTAGATCATCTTCTTTGAAGTCAGTAATCATTGGAGTCTCTAGGTCGGTGTAACCGTCGAATTCTTCAAGACATTTGAATGATGTTGTGGTTTCTGGGCTATGTTTGACGATATGTCCCATTAGAGCTTTTGAAGCATTGTATTGTGGATATGCACCGATCTGTACAGCGTCATAGCCATCGATCGCAATTGTTTTTTTCTGCAAGACGATCTGGTCTCCGAATTGTACAACTGTGACTGGGATGCTCTGACCATTGACAAAAAGTCGTGTCATTCCTATTTTTTTGGCGAATCCAAGCATTGTATTAATAGTTTTGAGGTTGAAAAATTAGCTATTGACAGTTTCGACAGTGATATCGACTGAAGCTGGTAGAGAAAGAGTTGAGATCGCATTAACAACATCAGCGTTGACATTGTAGATATCGATTAGTCTCTTGTGTTCTTTGGACATGATTGTGTCAGCGTGTTTGGCATAAACGAAAGTAGATCTTCTAAGTGTAAAGACTCTTTTCTTTGTTTTCAAAGGAATTGGACCAACAATCTTAGCGCCAGACTTTGAAACAATCTGAACTAGTTTTTTGACTGCTTCCTCCAATACACTGTGATCAAAAGAAAAAATTCTTACTCTCATTTTGGTGTTGTTCGACATAGATTAAAAAAGTTTTTTTGCGTAAAAAATAGACATGTTATTGTCTATAAGTGAAAAGAGGCTGGTTACAGATGACCGTAAAGAGCGTTAACAATACCGTTATAGTAATACACACAAAGGAATCTTTGTCAAGATAATTTAAACTCAAATCCTTCCCTGTCATTCTGAGCGTAGCGAAGAATCCCCCAGCTAACAAAACTAAATTTTATCTACCAGTCCAAAATGGAAAATTAAA
>JAYTWQ010000013.1:0-6552 GCA_043743355.1 bacterium
CTTTTAGGTATTTTTACCCTGATAAAGTTGATGAGTATTCTTATTGGGATCAGATAACTCGCGCCAGAGATCGTAATGTAGGTTGGCGAATTGATTATTTTTTGGTAGATAAAGAGCTTATTCACAATCTTCAATCATGCCAAATGCACCAAGATGTCTTTGGTTCAGATCATTGCCCTGTCAGTATTATTTTGACAATTTAAAAAAAATATGTTCTAATTATCGGCTATGGAAAAAAGAATTAGTTTTAAAAAGTCATTCATTGGAACAGCTGACCAAAAAATATTCGTACAAGACGGCAATGTAGATAATGCCATAATAACAGTTGTAAAAGATGGGTTCGTAATGGCTTCAAAACCTATAAAAGGTAACGAATTTGTAACTTCTAGAATCCTCGGTCCTGGCGAATCTATTAATTCAACTTTTAATTTGCTATTGTATGAACTAACGAAAGACGTAAAAATAAATACAATTGATAAGAGAGATTCTGCGAATCATGATGTGGCAATGCAGCTCGTGCTTTCTCAATTAAAAACATCACTCAAATATATTGAAATTCAATCACGAACTTTAGATCATATTGATCGTTTCGAAGCGTTAATTAAACATTTGTTTTTGAATCATGGTGAGTTTAAGGATCAGATGATTACACTTCCATACGGTTTAACAGATTACGATTTTGGAGAATTATTGAATATCGATAGATCAAACTTTAACAGATTAAAAAAAGAATTTAAGAAAAAAAACTCTAATCTGGGTTTTGAAATTGACTCTAATAGAAGGTATTCGATTTCTGATAGTTTTGTCATTTAATCTTGCCAAAAAATCTTTCCTGAACTAATCTTGAGTAATGACTTTGAACAAAATCAAGCTAGTTTTGTTGGCTTGGCAACCTAAGATTCTAAGCGAGCAAAATATTGTGGTAGAATGGACTTTACCTTCGTCTTTAGATCACGGAATTCTAACAAACAATTGTGCTTTTCTTTTGGCAAAGAGCTTGAAACAGAATCCTATTGAACTGGCTGAGAAGTTAAAAATTGATTTGGAAGAATTTTTGTCGCGAGCGAATGAATTTAGTGGTGAAGTTGATGATGGAAGCTATATTTTGTCAAAGGAGGAGATCCCCAGTCAAGCTGAGGATGACGGCGTTTTTGGTAAAGATGATTTTGTTGCTAATAAAGCAAAGTTTGCGGACTTACTAATTTCATATTACGTCGTAGTCAAGACAGTTGGTCCGTATATTAATCTGGAATTGACTGACAAAGCATTCGAAATATTAGACTTTGGAATCGAAATTGAACCGCAACAGGATGTGGTAATTATAGATTACGTGTCCAATAATGCAGCCAAACCACTTCATGCTGGTCATTCTAGGAATATTAACCTTGGGGAAGTTCTACGTCGTTGTCTTCTTCTCAAATATCCAAACCTCAAAACTAACAATTATTGGGGAGACTGGGGAGTGCAGTTCGGGGTTCTGCTGTGGGGTTACAAGCGATTCATAGAACTCAAAAAAATTGAAGTTACAATTAACGACGAACAAAAATTATTCGAGTTTGAGAACGAATCCAAACTAGATATCGATACTCTTGTTGCAATCTACATCTGGGCTAATCAACAAAAAGAAACGGTTGAAAATTGGAATCAATTAGTTCGTTATGAATTCGTGGCGTTAGAATGTGGAGATATTGAGAATGAGCGAATCCGCAAGTTTTTGGTTGACATTTCTATCACGGCAATTAATCAAGAAATTGCATTACTGAATGCTCCAGTCCATGATTACCAGTTAGGGGAAAGTTATTATGTAAAGCAAGTTCCAGGGCTTTTTGAATATCTTGAGACAAACCAAATTTGGAAAACAGAAGGCAAGGCTAGATTCTTTGACCTTGAAGAAATTATTGATAATTGGTTAGACGCTCCAGAAATTTTGAAAAAGCAAAAAAAGTCTTTGGGTCGATGTTATCTAGTTAGCTCAGATGGCTATACTAGTTATGCATTTCGAGATATGGCATGCAGAATAGATTTTGCAAAGAACTTGCACGCCGATACAATGATTACAATCACTGCTAATGAACAAATTCATCATTTTGAACAATTCACAGCGATTCTTGTTTATTTAGCCTCTCTTCCAAGCTTTGTCTCAAAATACGGCAAAGATGTTTCTCAAAAGTTGACCTTAGATTCAATAATTCATATTTCATATGGCTTTTTGACGCTAGCAACTGGAAAGATGAGCACTCGAAAAGGAAATATTCTTACTCTAAAATCGTTAATGAACGAAATTACTCAAGAAGCAAAAGTAGTTTTGAAAGAAAAAACCAAAGATTTAGATTCGAACGAAATTAATAGTAGGGCTAAGGTTGTTGCTATAGCAGCTCTAAAATGGTATGATTTGGCTCGAGATTCGAGTGGTGATTTGGTTCTGGATATTCCTAAGGTTTTGAGTTTTGAAGGTAACACTGGTGTGTATCAACTATATACTTTGGCACGGATTAATAGTATTCTGAGAAAGAATAACCTGATTGAAAAACCAAAATTAGTTGCTTCAAGTTTTGACAAGCTAAACCAGGATGAATTAATTATCCTCAAAAAATGCTTGATTCTAACTCAGACCATCGAAAAAGTTATAGATAGCTACAAACCCCATTATCTCACGAACTATCTTTATGATCTTTCTACAAGTTTTAATTCATGGTACGCCAAATATTCTGTGAACAACGAACCAAACTTAGAAAGAAAAAACCAACTTTTGAAATTTTGCATTATAATAAAAGATCAACTAGAAACTGGCCTGGAGTTGTTGGCAATTAATGTTTTGGATGAAATGTAATTAATTGATTTTTTTCCAGTCATTCAACTTTCGCCTTCTGTTAGTATTAATACCAATATACAAAAGGGTACCTAAAACAAGTAAAATGGCAAGAGTGATCAAAAATTGATTTCCTCCAGATCTAGGTGTTTGAGCTATTGTTACTGTTCCTATTGCAATACATTCAGCAATTTCTTTTGCGCCTTCAGATTTGGTTGTTTTGCCAGCTGGGCAGATTGTAGCAGTCGCAGATCTAGCTGGACAATAATACCCAATTGGACAAATTATAGGCTTTGTATTGCTTCCAGGGCAATAATACCCTGCTTGGCAAGGCGAACACTTGGTTCTGTCTATGTAGTAACCAGGCTGGGCTGAAGTACAGTCTGAATTAGATGAAGCGCTCAATGAACTACTAGAAGATTTGATGGATGAAGAAATCGAAGTAGAGCTTGTCGAACTAGAAGAGTTTGAGCTTGAAATAATGCTAGAAGATTGATTATTACAACTCGGTGGATTAGTAGCTCCATTAGTACAATTTGCAATACATGAATTATTTACTAAAGTAAAATTGACTGGGCAGATATTACACGCAGAAGGATTATTGGCTCCATTAGTACAATTATTAGTACAAATTCTATTAACGAGAGTTTGATTCGTTGCACAAGTGCAAGTAGGGAAATTAATTGCTCCATTTGTGCAAATGTTGGGTGTGCAGTCAGAAATAGATGTTGAGCCAGCTAATGAACTGTTATTAAGAGGGCAGGCAATAGGTTCAATTGTGTTGACTGGACAATAAAAATTAGCAGGACAAATTGAAGCAACTCTTGCCGTAAGCGTAATCGGAGTTTGGTAACAGTCAGATGAACTTGGACTTACCTCTACCCAGCCTTCAGGACAAGCGGTGGAAGTCTGAGGTAATTTTTGTAATCCTGTAATCTTTGTATAGGTTGCAGCACTCCATCTAAAAGCTGCTTTATTAAGAGGATCGTAAGTATTTCCACAAACCAAAGGATCGTAGGCGACATTATAATTATACCAACCTGAACCAGGACCATTGCACAAAAGTGTGTCATCAGTCTTCAAAATATCTGTATTAGCAAAATCTGTTCCTCCGCCCGTTGAACATATTGAAGGGTCTGATGGATTGGCTGTCACTGCATATTGAGCAGACACCGCGCTCGCAAAAAAGTAAGAACATCTGTCAATGTCGTGATCTCGGATTTGTTTGACTGCACATGATTGACCTAGCTTTATGTAGCCTGAAGCTGTGTCACAGCCATCGACATATGAAGTGTAAGAATACTTAAAATTTGTTTGAATACATTTTTGATTAGAAGTATCCAATGTGCCGCCGTTTGGACAGATAATCTGGTTAGTGAGATTTTGGGTTAACTTGCAATATTTTCCTATTGGGCAGCTAGAGCATGAGATTGCATTGTTTACAAGAGTTCCAATCTCTCCTCCTGCATCGCACAAATTACTGATTGCAGGTCTTGCGCATTGAGTAGCTCCATAAGTTGTATATTCTGATGGACATAAATTCATAACTGCGCCAGTTTGAGTATTAACAAAATTATGAATACTGGTAATATTCCTAGGTATGAATCTAAAGTTCGGGGCGGCTATTGTTCCATTTACTACCGAGGTTTGGAATACTGTTGCACACACAATTGGTCCGCTAGTTGCGCCTGCTGCTAATGGTGTTACGCTATATCTCAAAAACCACATATCAACTCCTGACAGTTTATTACAAGTTCTTCCATCGTAATCCAAAATTTGTCCGTCATAAAGTGTAATCGCTGGATTATATTTGCAATAACCAGGTTCTGCTACTATTGCGTTGTTGTAATCAGAACAGGTTTTTTGGACGAATTGAATACAGGCAGATTCAGCTGGGGTATAACCAGTTTCACAAGCCAATGCAAAGGTTGGATTAGATGTTCTATTTGTCAAACAAAAACTTCCAGATAAGATCTCAATTGGGGAACAAGTTAGAACTGGTGCAGCATTTGATTTTTTGAGAAAGTTGTTAGAGGTAATTTCTGATGTTATCAAAGGTCCTGCGATCATTAATACTGTAGAAAATATTAAGAATAAAGCTATGATGATTTTTGTTTTGATTGTATTTTGCATCTTATGTTTGTTAGTAATTTTAGTTTACCATACATATTTTTAATTTGCAAATTTGTTTTTTTCTATGTTTTTATGGTACGCGAATGTTGTCTGAATCCAAAAAATTAACAGAATATCGTACATCAATGTTGAGTGCATTCTTATCTTTTGGTTTTGGGTAAGGTAATTCAACGGACCTTTCATCTCCTGGTCCTAAGTTATTAAACGAAAAGTTTTTGGCTCCGACAATTCCATCTTGACTATCCCGAATTATAAGAATTAAGTCAATTTTGTTAATTTGAAAGTTGTTTATATTCTTAATTGACGCCTTAAGATTTAGATTGCTTTGATCAAGTTCTGTGACACTCGAATCACGTATGTCAAGTTGGACTTTTTTGAGTAATGGATTGGTGAGTGGATTATATTGCACTTGTTTGCTTTGTGGTAGCTGGATAATCTTCAGATCGCTTGCTAATGGATTGTCAGAGTATGTTGATATGAACGAGGCTTCGCCAGGAAGAATATAGGTTGAATCTGTTGTCTCGCTGAGTATCTTGCCATTTTCATCTAGAACTTGTGCTTTGTACACGAATGGATCATAACCAAAGTTTTTGTTAGATTGATTGTTCGCGAATGTATATAGCATTTTTTGATCGCCCAAAAGGTCTGCGGTGCCAACCTCGTCGAATTTCAAGATTTTATCATTTTTGACCAAATAGTCGCTACGAATTAATTCTTTGTTAACAAAGTGTGCTGGATTAGCTGGTAATTGATACCAAGCCTTAGAACCAAGTTGTCCGAGGAAGTAAACAGGAAAAATTAAAATCATCCCGATTACAATGTAGACCATTATCCAACGGTGGACCCCTCCTCGAAATGCGTTTGATACAAATTCTCTGAACATAGTTTTGAAATATAAAGTTGTTAATTTGGTCTTATCTTTTTTATTGTGCAAGTTGTTTGTTATTTTACTTGAGTATAACTAATTTTTGGATTCTTACTCTTAATAGTTTAAAATTTGAACTTAAAATGATGTAGAAAGTTATTATGTAAAAATCATTATAATTAAGTTTGTAGAGACTTATGGGTTGTAAACTTCCCCGCTACTTTTATTTTAAAATGATATATTGTGAAATAACTATGGTGTGGCAAAAATGTAATTTTAACGAGGCTCGACCCCAAATTCTATCTTGAGTTTGTCCAAAACTGCTGTCTCCCAAAGTTCAATTTCTTTTCCAGTTAAGGTTCTGGTATATGATGAAAAATCAACTTTGAAATTCACGACATCTTTGTTATCTTTACTAATTCGCTCTACAGCTGTAATTATAATTTGGGTATCAATTATTTTCTCATTTCTCAAAATCACTTTCAAATTAGTCCACTGCAATTCTTTTGGAACCACAAGTGAATATGATCTTTCAACAACTGGAAAATCACTCTGGTCACTGAATTGTGTATATTGATCAAATTTTATTTCTGTTGGATTGAACTTGATATCCAAATACCAAAAAGTTTTGTTCAGTGGAAGGTCAAAGGTTTTTTTGATTGAATTTTTGATTTCGATTAGATTGATTTGGGCTATAATAAACTTAACGCTCTCCTCAAGTTGACTGGGGAACTTTTTATCAACT
>JAYTWQ010000014.1:0-4482 GCA_043743355.1 bacterium
AAACCATAAACTGCAAACACATCCAAACTAATATTTAGATCTTCTTGATCAAATCCAGTTTCAGATATCAATCTATTAGAATCCTCTTTCATAAAAAAATTATTTATTTTACTTTGACTAAGAACCCGCTTGGGAGACCTACACCAGATTCACATGTTGGCACTATTTCACAAGTTGTAACTTTTCGGGTTGGAAATAATTTGGACATCATAATCTGAAGAATTGCAGGGGTGAATCGCGGAGAATGTAGCGTGATAACCATCAAGCCAGATTTGGACAGGAGTTGATCGCAGGCTTGTAACATTTTGACTAGATCTTCTTCAATTTTGAAAACCTCTCCTTTTGTTCCTCGACCATAACTTGGTGCATCAACCATTACTCCATCATAAACTGCACCGCGACGAACTTCTCGAGATACGAATTTGAATGCATCTTCAAGAACTAACTTTTGCCCTTCTCTTTTGATTCCATTAAGCTCCAGATTATACGTATATCTATCCATTGCAGCCTTGGATGAGTCAACTGCAGTAATCTTAAATCCTTGGTCAGCTAGCGATACACAAGACGAACCTGAATATGTGAACAGATTCAAAATCTTGCCACCTTTCTTGAATTCTTCTCCAAGCGCTGGTCCATACATCCAATGCTCTGTAAATACACCAATATTACCGTATTCGTTAGGTTCAATCTCCCACGTCAACCCATCTGGCGACTCCATTAACCATGAATCTTCCAGTCCAGAGCCTGCCTTATTCCTCTTCAGTGCAGGATCAGGCTTGAGGTTTTTCCACTGCCCGCTTTCTCCAGTTGTCTGAACATATTCGCTGTCAGCACCATCCCACAAACTCAAATCTGTTGGTTCCCACATTGCTTGAGGGCATGGACGGATGACTTTGTAATCTCCTAGCTGTTCTAATTTTTTTTGATTTCCGCAATCTAATAATTTGTATTTTGACATGATAGTTTAATCTACTGGTTAAAAAGGTTATTGTCAATTTGACCAATCCATGAACTTTTGGCAACATTAGATAATGTCAAAAATATTAGAAATTTATACTGATGGAGGTTGTATTGGAAACGGTCAGTCAACTTCTGAAAAATTTGGAGGATTCGGTTGTATTATGGTTTGCGAAGACAAAATACTAGCACAACACAATCAAAGTTTCGTTGGAACGACTAACAATCGAATGGAATTGCGTGCAGTGATTCACACACTCAAAGCTCTTGAACTAAACCATGAAAAGTTAAAAGAATTTGATTCTGTCAAGATAGTCACTGATAGTCAATATTGCATCAATGGAGCAACAACATGGCGAATTAATTGGAAAAAAAACAATTGGAAAGTCAAAAATGTTGCAATCAAGAACCCAGATTTGTGGATTGAATTGAGTGATTTGCTGGACAAAGTGAACCAAAAATATAACTTAGAATTCGTATGGGTCAAAGGTCATTCAGGCAACAAATATAATGAAATAGTGGATGAATTAACGCGTGCCAAAAGCGATACTATAATCCAAGACATTTTCTAGTCATTGACAAAAATTCAAATGCTGATAAATCTTATAAAGTTGTGGCGGTTTAGCTCAGTTGGTTAGAGCGCCGGACTCATAAGCCGGAGGTCACAGGTTCAATTCCCGTAACCGCTACCAAAACAATATTTTATCTCCTGAAAAGGAGTTTTTTTGTTGGTTCGTTTTAGTTATTCAACGTTTTAAGATTCCTATATTTTCTGTTTTGATAATAATCTTTGAACGAAAGAAAGAAAACAGAGATAAAGTAAAAAATAAACGAGTTTAATTATTTAGGATTTGACTTTCAACGCTAGACATTATTTCGGCGTGGAATCCGTTCAAAAATTCATTCCAGAGCATATATTTGGTTTTGAATTCCCTTAGTTTTGGAACTACTTCATCTTTATCAATTCCTAATCTTTGAGTTAATCTCGTCACGGTAGCCTCGGGCCAAATGTAATCGAACACGTCTGGAGCTAACTTATCGATAGATTTAGCAAACTTTGCTTCGTTGGTTTCTAATTCTTCGAACTCAATATAAACACTATGATAAATAGGATTCAAAGCTTCTAAGGTAAAGTGTTTTTCTTTGACACCATCTTCTGGCTTTTTGAGAAATGTAATTATATCCCCTTCTCTTAGTTCGCCTATGTCATGGAACGAAAGCATCAAAAGAACCTTCCCAATATCTAATTCAACGCCAATATATGGATAAAGGAAAGTAGCAATAACAGGGAGCGATCCAGTATGCTCAAGCAGCGTCTCACGATAAATCTCTTCTTGACAATCGTATTTCAAATCATACTTTTGAGATAATCTCTGGAAAGTGTACGGTTGTGGATTGCTACGTAAAGTATTTGAGTAGTTTTTGATCAGTTCTACCAGTTCGGTTAGGATTTCAGTATTATTTGTCATGTAATTATTTTTCTAAGCTTTCTCTCAACCAACTTTTAGTTTTAAAGTTAATCAAGTCAATTTTGATTGTTGCCAGACTATAAGTTTCGTATGAATGCAAACTTGCAACGACTTTATCAATCTCATCATAATTTTCTTGAATACTGTCCAAAATTAACAAAACCTCTTCTGTTAATTCAATTTTACCTTTCCATAGAAACTTTGAAGTAATATTTGACAGCTTAGCACAAGCTATTAATCTATTAGAAAAAAAGCTCGACAATAATTAAATTTGCTTCCACTTTGTCTTTACATGTGAGTTGAACTAATATTGGATTCATAAATAAACGCTAATTAAACTCTTATAAATTTTTCAGTCAACTTTTCAACTTTTGATTTTTTGCCAAAGATCATTATTCCTAGCCAGCCAATTTCGGTTGAGGACTTTTTGGTTTGTTTTTCGGTTACTATTGTGTCGTTGCTAGATTCTCGCATCTCTTCAGTAAAACAAGTCACGGTCAAACCTTCTTTTTCAGCTTCAATTTTGAGTTGTAGCAAACCATCTCGGACCTTAGTTCCTTTCATAATAATTGCGTGCTGGATGTTCATCGGAATGTCGACACCATCTACAGTAGTATTTTTGTCAGTCCAGATCAGTTTTTTACCTTCTCTGGCAGCTAACGACGCCGAAAGATGTGCTGCAGCGTTCATTTGGGACCACAGCGGAACTTCCTCAGAGTTGAGAATTACGGCGTGAGCAACCAGAGTTTCTTTTGATTTGGTATTTTTTTCTTCAGTTCTGATATGTGGGAATGTAACGCACTCACGAATATGCTTGCCAAGCAAGAAAGACACGAACCGTTCGGAGGTTCCGAATCCAGCCATTGGAGGCATACCGTATTCCATCGCCTCGACATATTTGGTATCCATAAACTGCGCCTCGTCATTACCAGCATCTCTAGCTTTTTGTTGCTCTTCGAATCTACCGAATTGGTCAATCGGGTCATTGAGTTCTGAGAATGCCTTGCCTAATTCTGCACCACCAGCAACTACTTGCCATCTTTGAGTTAATTTTGGATTATCAGGATCTCGTTTGGCTAGCGGCTCTAATTCGACAGGAGGAAGAACAAGAAAGAATGGATTACGAGTATTGATACGGGCTTTTTTCCATAATTTGTCTAGCAATGTTCCAAGACCTAATTGAGGAGTAAGATCTATGCCGAGTTTTTTGCCAAGTTCACAAAGTTTGTCCACGGATTTATTTTCTGTGTCAATCTCACCATTGCTAAAATACCTAACAGCCTCAAAATAAGGAATGCATGGCCAGCCACCAATTAACTCCCAACCATTTTTCTTTGCATCTGATTCGAGACACCAGTCGCCCCAATTGATTGAGTTACCATTATAATCCAATTGAATCATTGTTCCTAGGATTTCGTTGACGATTCGTTGGTACACTCTTTTGGTGAATTCAGCCGCCCACTTGTAATTTTGATAGGCACAATACCATTCGATTTGTGTATATTCTTGAAGGTGTTGCGGACTAGAACCTTCATTACGAAAGATTCGTCCAATTTCATATACTTTTTCAAAACCTCCAGAAATTAACTTCTTTAATGGTAGTTCCAAAGAAATTCTGAGATAAATATCTTGATCTAACTCATTATAGAAGGTTGTAAAAGGTCTAGCTTCTGCTCCACCTGGAGTAGATTCGAATACAGGACATTCAACTTCCAAAAATCCTTCATTTGCCATTTCTTCACGCCATATTGCCCAATACTTGGCTTTGAATCTAACGATATCACGGACCGACAAACCTTTATCATCTTTTGTATCCATTTTGTAATCAGCAACACGGTCCAGATACCTAGATTCTGTGTTCTCGTACTCCATTCGTTCTGGGAGAGGTCGAAGAGCTTTGGTCAAAATTGTATAATTATCAACAAAGAGTGACGCTTCACCAGATTTGGAATAATCTAGATAACCACCAGCCTGAATATAGTCACCTTCATCTACAAATGATTTGAAATCGTCAAAGGTTAGGTCTTTTTTGACAGTTTTTATTTTGTTGATCAGT
>JAYTWQ010000015.1:0-3065 GCA_043743355.1 bacterium
AACAAATAACAAATAACAAATAACAAATAACAAATAACAAATAACAAATAACAAATAACAAATAACAAATAACAAATAACAAATAACAAATAACTTATGTCTTTAGCTCGCTTACCAATCACAGGATCAGATGCCAATACCTGGTCAGACATCCTCAATCGTAATATTACCCAAACCAACTCTGCACTCAACGGAGCATTCAAGTCCTTTGACCAATTCTCAGCTCGTCCAACTAATCTCACAGTAGATGATGTAGGTCGAACCTATCTGTATACCCAAACAGGTAACTGGCATGAATGGTCAGGTACTGAGTGGAAGGTTCAGAACAAGTCTGAGATTAATGTCAAGGATTATGGAGCTGTGGGAGATGGGGTTGCGGATGATAGCACCGCATTCTTCAAAGCTCTTCAACTAATCGGAAGCGGAGGCACAGTTGTGAATCTTGGAGGTTCAGTATTTATACCAAAAGGTAAGTATAGAATTACTCAAACAATTAAACTCGATGGTATTGCTGGGGTCAAAATTTTTGGTGAATCTCAAGGAGCAAGTTATGATTCCAACGGATCTCAAGTATTTGGATCAGTGCTAATAAATGACACCAATCAAGATTTGATCAGAGTTGATAAAACAGTAGGTCCTGTAGTTACGATGGCAATCTCAATTAAAAATATTGCGATAGAACAAAATAACAATACAAATACAATTGGAATAAACGTTGTAAATGTCTGGTCCAGATTATTTATCTCGAATATTTCAATTTTGGGAGGTAAATATGGTATAAAAATTGGAAGGTCAAACGGTGATAACAATTTTCCTTTTGATGTTTATATTGAAAAATATAACGCTAGTTCTACATCTCCAAACCGTATGACTTCTGCACTTTGCATAGGTAGATCAGGTTCTGTTTTCTGTAAAGATTTTTGGATTAACGGATGTGATAAAGGGGTTGAGCATATTTATGAAACTATAGGAGATACTCTGCAAAATTTGACCCTTGAAAATGTAATTATTGAAGGTTCTCAAAAAGAGGCTATGGATCTAAAATGTGTTAACAAGTTAAAAATTGATAACTGCCACTTTGAATCATGTTGTATTGAAGACACGACACTATATTTCGCTCTGAAACTTGGTAATTTTTCGAATGACAGTTCTGGATATAATACAGGAAGTCACAAAATCAGCTCATGTCTTTTTGCTGCTATTTCCAAATGCATTCTGATAGATGATAATTTTGGATCAACTGAAATAGATAACTTGTGGAGTACTGGATACAATGATACAACCTTAAAAATAATTTCATCAAGAGTAAGTGGCTTCTCTGGAGTAAATTTAACAAATTCAATGATTGGTGGTAAAATTGATATTGCAGAGTACAATGGTACTTTAATTCAATCTAACAATACTTCCTTAAGTCAAGAATTACAAAATGATAGTCAAAAAACTGCAGTTGCTTTTTATAATTCTCAAAAGTTTTCTCCTTTTCAATTCAGAGTAAAAGATGGTATGAGGTTGAATGTAGTTGCTGATAAAGAAGAATTTGGACTTTCAGTTGGAACTTCAGATAATGGTTTTGATCAATATCGTGTGTTGACTGTCAATACAAGTAATACAAGTGTCAATAGAGGATTAACTTTAAGTTCAGCATATTTTAATAATGATCTACGTTTATTTTCAATCGGTGGAGGTAAAGGCTGTGCAATTCAATCTAAAGATAACGTTGGAACTGGACTAGCTTTCCTAAATTTAAATCCAAGTGGCGGTAATGTTGGCATAGGAACTGAAATTCCAACTTCAAAACTTCACGTTACTGGAATAATTGAATATAGTGATAATGCCGCAGCAGTTACAGCAGGATTAACACCAGGAGCATTTTACCGAACAGGCGAAATATTGAAGATTGTATTTTAGTAAAGTTTATCAAATTTTGATGTGTTTTAATAATCGGTGAATCAGAAAAATAGCAAATTTTTAACTAACATAGAACTTTACAAATAATTTGTTTGAACAACTATTTCAATTGACAAATGCCCAATTCTAAGGAATCATTAAAAAATGAGTAAATATAATTTAATTTTTGATTTTGACGGGGTTCTAGCTGATACTTTAGTACCAATTTCCAAGGCTTACAAAGAACTGTTCAACAGTCCAAAATCACTAGAAGAAATCCAACAAGAAATCTTTATCGGACATCATAAAGAGGCTTTTATGGCAGAATCACACGCCAAGAATGATCCTGTAGATTTGGCTGAGAAATTAGAATTTATCAAATCTACGAATGCCAAAATGGCTGAAATTGGTTTTGAAATGTTTGCTACAGTTTTTGATGAACTCAAGAATATTCCAGAAGCAAGGTTTGCAATCGTCTCAACAGCAACCGAAAAATTGATTAGGGCTAACATTGTCAATCGTGGAGTCAAATTTGATCTGATCTTAGGTTGTGACACAAGTTTGTCAAAAGTTGAAAAGGTCCAAATGGTTCTGGACAAATGGGAGATATCGGCTCAGGATGCTTATTATTTTACAGATACAGTGTCAGATGTAATTGAACTTCGAGAGCTTTTGAGTCCAGAAAAAATAATTGGAGCCTCTTGGGGTTGGCACGGCTTTGAGCTACTCAAGACTGTCTTGCCAGCGCACCAAATAATGGATGAACCGTTCGAGATTCACAGAATTATTGACAATGATGATCTAGTATCAGAAATGAAGTTTAACAAAAATATCGAAAAAAATGAAAAGAAAATCGAACTCAAACTAGCATATCAAAAAAAACAAGAAAAAAAACGAATTGCACTTGAACTCAAACTCAAGGAGGAAGAGCATTTTACGGATTATGAAGATGTTGATGGTGAGGAATTATTCGAAGGTGAAGAGGATCTAATTGATGAAAGTTACGAAGAGGTCGAAGTAGAGATTGATTTGCTCAAAAAATATACTTTGCTGGATTCAACAGGTATTCGTCGTCCTGGACAAAGAACCTTTGGAGCTGAGACATTCGCAACTGAACGAACAATTCAGGCAGCCTATGATGCGGATGTAATCTGTATGGTCGTTGATGGGTCAGAACC
>JAYTWQ010000016.1:0-9553 GCA_043743355.1 bacterium
TGACAGTTACCTTGAACATAGAGTCCAAGCTTTGGTTATCAAGAATGGAGTTGACAAATTCTCTCGATCTGACCTAGACAAAATCCAAGACATTGGTCGAATGAATGGCTTGCCTGGAATTGCATATATTCAATACACAGCTGAAGGTGCTAAGAGTCCAATTTTCAAATTCTTCGGAGATGAAGAACAGATTGCACAAAAACAAAAGGATATTGTAGAATATTTTGGAATAGAAACTGGAGATTTGGTGTTGTTTCTTGCTAATCCTGACAAAAAAGTAATATTCAAAGCTCAAAACCAAATGCGGCAACATATCGCCAAACATCTAGACAAAATAATTGAAGGTGGTTTTATAAGACACAATGAACTAAAGTTTGCATGGATTTATGGTTTTCCTTTCTTTGAAAATGAAGATGGCAAAGTAGACTTTGGTCATAATCCATTCGGAGTCTGGGCCGAAAATGAAGGTAAAACAAAACTTGAAACTTTGATTGATGCTAGAGAAGCTGGCAAATTAGAGGAGTTGCGGGCTGTTCAGTATGATCTTACTCTCAATGGTTATGAAGTTCTATCTGGTGGTGTTCGTAATAGTAATGCAGAGACGCTTATGGAGGCTTTTAAATCTGTTGGGTATACCGAAGTTGAAGTACGAGCCAAATTCAAACATATGATGGAAGCCTATGAATACGCCGCTCCGCCACACGCTGGATTTGCTTGGGGTGCTGACCGATTGTTCATGATTCTAACTGGTGAAGATAACATCCGAGAAATTATTGCATTTCCAAAGAATGGACAGTCTATGGATATCATGGTTGATTCTCCATCCGAAGTTAGCCCAAAATTGTTACGAGAATTAGGAATCAAAGTTAGTGAATAAGTTTTGACAAGATGCAATTCCCAAAAGACATTTAAATTATGATTAACAAACTAATTAAAATCCAACCTTATATTGAATCTGATATACTAAACATTGCCAAAAATTATGCTAAAATGCAAAAAATACCCTTGTCTCAATATATTCGTGAAGCAATTAAAGCTTATAATTATTCAATAAAAATTAAGTATAAAAAGTCAATAATCATTCCTCTTAATTTTGGACCAAAAACTCCTACTGATATTGCGAACACTCATAACGATATTCATGAATACTAAAATTATTATTTTCCACAAATTTTATCCTACAAAAATTCTAGCTTAGTTTTTTATGACTTTTCTTCAACAAACTTTAGGTACGAATTACAAGTGGTGGTTTTTTTTCAAGTATACTTCAGTTCGAATTCTGAACTACAAACTTAATATTTTTGGATATAGAGTAGGCGAGATTTTTGAAGCAATTTTTACAGTAATAATTTGGCAAAACGTTTTGATAGGGAAAACTAATGAGAACGCAAGTCAATTAGTGACTTATTTTATAATCGGCTGGATAATCAGCCAAACCTCTCGGACTTTAATTTTTAATAATTTGCCCAATAATATTGCCGATGGTTCAATAACTGCACACTTGATGAGACCCCAAAATATTTTTCAAGTAATTCTGACTCGAGGATTTGGAACTACTTTTACAACTGGAACTTTGACTATTTTTGCTTTTCCATTGCTACTTATTCCATTTTGGAATTTATTAATTTGGAATACAAATTTGACTCAAATTATTGCGATTATTGGAGTTATAGGTACTTCAATGTTTATACGTTCTTTTTTGCAGATTATTTCTTCTTCTATTGCGTTCTGGACTCCAGAATATCAAGGAGTAGTTGCAACTTCTGAATTAATCACCAAACTTCTATCTGGAGCGTTAGTTCCACTTTATTTGTTGGGCAATTTTAGCTTCATAAAATATCTACCTTTTTCGTTTGGATTTTATCACCCGATGCAAATCTATCTTGGCAAATATTCTCAGATTGAAATTTTACAAACATTTGTGGGTGGAATTGTCTGGTGTTTGGTTCTTTGGATTCTTGCAAGATCAGTATTCAAAGCAGGACTCAAAAGGAACGAAGCTGTTGGACTCTAGTTTAGAATATTATTTAAGAATGGGAACGTGTGATGTACAGTTATTTTGAGGTCCCCAGTCAAACTGAGGATGACGATCGTTGAATTGTCAATAAATTTTTTGGGTGCATGGACTCTAGATCAGGATCTTTGGACAAGGAATTCTTTCAATTATAGCCTCTAGTAGTTCCAACACTCCGACTCCAGTTTTGGCACTTACACACAGGATTTCATCTCTCTCATAACTTAATATTTTTTTGATCTCTTCGGCTCGAGTTTCTACATCGGCATTGGGTAAGTCGATTTTGTTGAGGACTGGAATAATTTTGAGATCTAATTCTAATGCTGAATAGAGGTTCGCTAATGTCTGAGCCTGAATCCCTTGAGAGGCATCCACAACCAATATTGCACCTTCGCAGGCAGCCAACGAACGAGAGACTTCGTATGCAAAATCAACATGTCCAGGAGTGTCGATCAAATTCAAAATATATATATCACCTTTGTAAGTATATTCCATTCTTACTGGTTGGAGCTTAATTGTAATTCCTCGCTCTCGCTCAAGGTCCATTTTGTCAAGTGTTTGGTCTTTCATATCTCTGTCAGCAATAGTTCCGGTTAACGACATTAATCTGTCAGCTAGGGTACTCTTGCCATGATCTATGTGAGCGATAATACAAAAATTACGGATATTGGCGATGTTGGACATTATAAATTATAGTTTTTTGATTATTGAGTTAACATTATCATTGCTGGACTGATGACTTGAGTGTCGATTTTGAGACCCAAACTTACGATATTCTCGACTTTTGCTTCTTCATTGTCGGTTGTGTTGAGACCTTGCATAATTTCAGGGTTAAATTCGTCACCAATTGTTGGAATAATTACTTCTATTCCTTGATTTTTTAGGTCAACTACGAGCTTGTCAAAACTTATTTTGAGAGTTGCTAGACTGGTCAATGCTTTTTGGTCAGTTATGTCTTTGAGGTAAGTTATAATAAGGAATTGATTATTCAAAAAATCCAGAATTGGCTTCGATAAACTCTTTTTAATACTTTTTTTGACTTGCAGAGATTCGAGTTCTTGTTGTTTCTTGGAATTTTCCATATCCGCAACTGCTCTTAGGGCTTTGTTTTTCCAGTCTGTAATTTCTAGCTTGCCAGTTTCTAATTCGACCTTTGCTTGTTCTAATTCTATGGTTATTTTATCAAAATCAACTTTTGGAATTTGCTCAATCTTAATCGAATCATCAGGTGTTTGCTCAAGATGATTTACTTTATTGTCATTGTTTTTGAGGTTATTTAATTTTTTGTGGGATTTACTGTTAGACATATTAAAAATTTGGATCTTTTGTTCCGTATAATTTTTACATGAATTGGGTTTTTAGTCAAAATATTTGACCAAGCTTTGAGATACTTGTATAATATATCTAACTGTATTTCTATGCCAAACATTAATTATTCTTTTGATTCAAGTCTCATCGATAAAGAGAATCTTGCTAAGGCGAGTAATCAACTGTGGGCTATTCTCAAGCCTACTTTGCAATATCTTCCAGAGTCACACCAAGAAATAATCGAGCTTGCGTTCATGACTATGGTCGATGCTCACGGTGGACAAAGGCGAAAAAGCGGCGAGTATTACATTATTCATCCAGTTTCAGCTTGTTTGATCCTAGCCAAAATTGGTATTGGCAAAACAACTTTGTCTGCTTGTTTATTGCATGATGTCCCTGAAGATACTCACGTGACATTGAAAGACCTTTCCAAAATATTCAGTACTGAGATTGTGTTTTTGGTTGAAGGTGTAACCAAACTTTCAAGGGTCAGATATCAGGGTAATAAAGACTATGTTGATAATCTGCAACGCATGTTCATTGCAATGAGCAAAGACCTTCGAGTAATACTCATAAAACTAGCCGATAGATTACATAATCTTAGAACTCTAAATCACGTCAAACCAGAAAAACAACAGAGAATTGCACTCGAAAGTCTAGAAATATACGCTCCAATTGCTGAACGATTAGGAATTAGTTTTTTTCGAGGTGAGATTGAGGATGCTGCTTTTCCCTACCTATACCCACAAGAATTTCAAAAGTATATTTCTGAGTCTGATCTAGAGATTAACTCACGTGCTGACAAGTTAGAAAATATCAAAAGTCGCACCTCAAAGTTGCTTGTTGACGAAGGTTTGAATGACTTCAAAATAGTTGGTCGTGCCAAAAAATATTATTCAATCTACAAAAAAGTGATAGAAAAAAAGCGAGTAATTAAAGATATCTACGATCTAATCGCACTTAGAATTGTAGTTGAGAACGTAGAACGGTGTTACGAAGTGCTTTCGATATTGCATAGGCATTTTACACCTATTCAAAATAGACTTAAGGATTATATCAAAACCCCCAAAATCAACGGATATCAGAGTCTTCATAGCACGGTCAAAGATGAGGTTACAGGAGATATTTTTGAGTTTCAGATTCGTACCGCCGAGATGAATGAATATGCAGAATATGGTGTGGCAGCACACTGGGCATACAAAGAAAAAAATAAAGATTTTTTGAAGCGTGGAAATTATGAATGGATACAAGAACTCCTAAAACTAGGATCCGAAGATTGGAGTGAATCAGAATATCTTAAGTTCATGAAGCTAGACTTGTTCCAAGATAGAATATTCGTTATGACTCCAAAAGGAGATCCAATTGATTTACCACAAAATTCTACTCCGCTCGACTTCGCATTCAAGATCCATGACCAGATAGGCTCCAAAGCATCAATAGCAAAAGTCAATGGAACGGTTGTCAAGTTAGATGCAATCCTCCAAAACGGTGATACAATCGAGATTATAACCGACAAAAAACAAAAACCAAACAGAGATTGGCTCAACTTTGTAAAGACCGTTAATGCAGCACGTCACATCAGACAGTTACTTCGAAAAAATGGTGAAAATCTACCACATTTCAAAAAACAAAAAAAGCCAAATACAAAGTATATCTAGCATCTTTGAAGATTGTGAAATTGTGAACTTTAAAATTAGTTAAAAATTGATTCTTTGATAGGCTTGTTAATTGTTCCACCAGTGAGTTCTTGAAATTTATCAGATTTTGAATATGGTTCAGTAGCAATAAAATTGCTAGCCAAATTACTTAGCCCGTCAAGTGTGATAATAGCGTTAGTCTCTGAAACAATAAATTTAGTTTGGGAATTTGACAAGCGTTGAGTGATGTTATTCAACAAAACATTGGAATTATTCTGCGCAAAAATAATTCCTTTTTCATAAGAGGCCGAACTTAAGACAAACGGAGCGTTGATTACTACGTTCGAATTGTTAAGATTGAAGACGCAATATCCATTTGCAAGCATACTTTCAGATCCGCAGGAATTCAAGGTTACTCCTTGGCAAGTTTCGAGATAGTAATTAATATAGCTGGCGCCGTCTGTCGCACATGAATTAAGTGTTGAATATCTAAGTGACTTTAGGTTATAAGCAACATCAACATTGACACAATATACTGTATTGGCTGTAAGCGATGTTCCTGTCAAAATAGTAATCCCAAATCTACCTTCACTTATATTAACGTTACTAAAAAAACATAAAAACATGTCCGAAGAAAAAACCCCAGTATCGCAATATGTCATCCATACTTTTTCGAGTTTGAGTGTAGAGACACAATTGGCATAGATCCCATAATCATTTTTAGTAAGAGTGCCATTCTGAGAAAATCCACCAAATAGAAACAAATCACTTATAGTTGAATCACTATTGTACACTAAAGGGCTAGAATTTGATTTCATAATCAAAACTGCTTTGATTCCATTAGCATCTCCAATGTCAGTAGTTTTTTTGATTACACTGCTTTGTGTTGACGAACCTCTAAGAATAGTTTGCGAGGGCAATATTAGTGGTTTGGTGGTGATAAAGACACCGGTTGGCAGGAAAATGGTTTTGCCTACAAAGTTATCCAAGCAAAATTGAATTGCAATAGTATCATCCGTTACTCCGTCCCCTACGGCTCCATAATCTTTGACATTTACTATTTCATTTACATTATAAACTTTCCATATTGTTCCGCTCCATTCATGCCAGTTACCTGTCTGTGTATAAAGATAGGTTTTGCCAGCATCATCTGGTATAAGGTTGGTTGGACGACCTGAGAATTGGTCAAAAGAATTGAAGGCTCCGTTGAGCGCATTTTTTGTTTGTGCTAGATGATTGTTGAGTGTTGTTCCCCAGTTGGAGTCTCCGGTTGTTGGTATTTGTTTGAATGGCATAGATTTGTAAATATTTGATAAATTTATACTTGTGATCCTACAGTTGTTCCATCTGAATCTCCAGTTGGTTGACCGTTTTTGATCCTAAGTTTCCCGTCAGCGTCTATCCAAAGATGGTGATTGCCGATTTGAAGATGACCTGTATCGAAGTTACTATTGCTAGTATAAAGACCGCTCATCAAATTCATTTTTTTGCCTTCTTCTTTGATTATGTCAAAGTTTGTATTACTTACAAATTGAGGGTTATTAGTATTAGAAATTTTGTAGTTAACTAGAGTGGTAGATGACGAATTATTATCGCAAAGAATATGTGTAAATTGTCCTTCTACTGGATTTGCATTATTAAAATACTGACCATCAACATCAAGGTTAACTATTTCTGTACTTGTGTTACTAAAAATATGAGCTCCTGTGTAATTTGTTAGTGTGTTTGAAACGCCAACATAGATGTTTTTTACAGATATTTTATTGTTTTCGTTTATAATTATACCAGAAAGACTGTCAAGCTCTGTATATATATTTTCAAATGTACAAAGTGAATTTTTTGTCAAAATAAAACCTGTTTTACATCCGTCGCAGGCAATTTCTTTGAAGCTTGAAGTAAAAAAATGTCTAGCTAGAACACCTACTTCAGAACACCCATTAATATAAATATTTTGAAGGGTGCACATTGTATTGTTTTGAGAAACGTCCACTACTCCAGTTACATTGAATATACCATACTTGCATTGCGTTAAAACTAGATTGGAAAAGTAGTTATTGACTTGACCACCACAAAAAATTGCAATTTCAAAATTGGTTATAAATATATTATCAAACTTACAAAACGCATTCTTGATTATTCTCAAACCATCTCCAACTCCTGAACCTATAATTGCAAAATCTAATAAATTAATGTTGTGAACAAAGTTAGTTTCAAGTAACAATCCAGATCCAGCAAATAAAAATACGGTTCCGTTCTGATCAGTATTATTTTGCCCATCTCCAAACAAGGTTGTATTAGAAAGTAAAGAGAGAGGAGAGGTAAACTTATATCTACCTTTTGGAACATACACCTTTCCACCATTTGTTAATGAGTTCAAAACGCTTTGTAATGACATTGTATCATCCGCAACTCCATCTCCAATAGCTCCATAATCCTTGACATTAATCTCAGACTTGTTCTGGATTTTCCACTCATTTCCATTCCATTCATGCCAGTTACCTGTCTGCGTGTAGAGATAGGTTTTACCAGAATCGTCAACTGTAAGATTGTTTGGACGCTGAGAGAATTGATCAAAGCTATTGAAAGCTCCGTTGAGTTCAGAATTAGTTTGGGTAATGTTACGGTTAAGGATATCTGACCAGGTATTGGCATCTGATCCTGTGATTGGTAGGCGAGCTTGGGACATTTAGTATTTTTGTATAAATTTTGTATTTTTAATTCTATTTTACATATTAGTTTTAAGCAAACTTAAGATAATATTTTAATTCGTTGTCACTTGTTATATTACCCTTAATGAATAAATTTTTAAATTATCTTTCTAAAAGCATTTTTATTGGTATCAAAAACCGACTTTTACATCAGAGTTTTTTAGATCAATCATTAAATTTCTAATATTGAAGAACTATTGGTCCGATTTTAACTTAAGAACACAATTTTTGGATATTTGAGCAAAGGTCTAATTACTATACCCAACAAAATTTACCATAGTGTCGTTTTGCATCTGTATTTTGGCATCAATTGATTCTTTGGTTCCAATATCTCTACGGTAAAACAGAGGACCATTGACTTTGACAATATCTCTTTCTACTTTTTGCAAAGCTTCTTCAATGGTTGGAGCACTATGACACACTGCTATTGTTCTTGAACCCAGTTCAATAATTTCTCCAAATTCATTTTGGTCAACACTTGCAAAATATATATTATCCCAATTTTCTAGTTTTGTGATATCAATTTTTTGACCTTTTACTGGATTGTTGGGGTATCCTTCTGGGACAAGATATTTGCAGACTGTTGCTAGTTTTTTGAATTTGATTTCAATTTTGTCAAGGTTTCCGTTCACTATACCTATGCAAATATCCACAAAATCAGTCTCCAGTAATTCAAGAATATTCATAGCTTCAGGATCTCCAAATCTTGCATTGTATTCAATGAGTTTGACTCCAGTGTGAGTTTTCATAAAGCCGCCATATAGAATTCCTTTGTAGCCTTGATCACACTCTTCTTTAAGAGCTTTAACAATTTGCTTGTTAATTTTGGTTGCTTCTTCAATATCTTGCAGTGTCAAAAATGGCAAAAGATGATTAGTGTCAGAAATTGTTCCCATTCCACCAGTATTAGGACCTTTGTCATCATCAAAAGCTCTCTTGTGGTCTTGGATTACAGGTATTTCTACAGTATTGGTTCCATCCACAAAGCTAAAGAATGAGAATTCCTGTCCAACAAGTTTTTCTTCGATCAAAAATGTGTCTCCCATCATTATGATTTCTTTGCAGAATTCCAAACCTTGTTCAATCGTATCGAAATGGTCTCCTTGAACTTTCACGCCTTTGCCGCCCATCAACCCATTGGCTTTAATTACGAATTGATCACCAATAGTATTTACAAACTCTTCTACACCGTTTATTGATTCGAACGCTTTATATTTTGGACTACCATGAATTTTGTACTTTCTCGTTAGTTCTCTTGTGAATGTTTTGGATGATTCGATTTGAGCTAATTGTGCCAGTGGAGCGACGGACGGAATTCCTTCATATTGAAGATTGTCTACAACGCCAGCTGCGATTGGGTTGTCTGGTCCAACGACAGCAAAATCAATTTTGTTTTCAACTGCATAATCTGCTACATTTCCTCCATTACAAATATCTCCAACAATATAATTTTCTTTTCCAATAAGTTTTAGGATTCCAGGATTACGGCTAGTTCCAAAACAAAAGATGATAGGTTTGCAGTTTGATTTTGAAAGGCTCTTGACTATCGCATTTTCTCTGGCTCCTGAGCCAACAACTAGAATATTCATATACTTCTATTTTTCAAAAAATTTTACTTTTGGTCAATTATAAAACTTTTAAAATTACCTGATAATCTTTTGTATTAATCTAATTTTTATGAGCAAATTAAATGTTTTATACTTCAAATATTAAAATTTCTGATTGACAACTCAATGCTCGTCATCCTCAGCTTGACTGGAGATCTCATAATTGCTACATCGTTGTTTCATTTATACTTTTCACACTTAGAATATCGGATTTGCATTTTTGTCTTGATTACTCGTTCTCTAGATCCTGAAACAAGTTCAGGATGACAATCGGTGATT
>JAYTWQ010000017.1:0-8579 GCA_043743355.1 bacterium
AACCTGCAACCTTGTGTTGCTTGAATCCACCTACTTCAGTGGGTGGTGGTTTAATTGTAAAGGCTGTTGTTGTAATTATCATAATAATATGTTTAGGAATTATATGCAGCTTCTAGATCGGCTATGATTATTTTTTGCATTTTCATCATCGCCTGGATGACTTTGCCAGCTTTTTCCTTATCTGAATCCATCATCAATTCAGCCAGTTTATTTGGGACGATTTGCCACCGCATTCCGAACTTGTCTTGACACCAAGAGCAGTCTTGAGCCTTGCCTCCATCAGCTATAAAAGTGTCCCAATAGTGATCAACTTCAGACTGGTCCAAGCATGGAATTGTGAAAGAAATACTTTCGTTATAAGCAAAATCTACACCACCATTGAGAGCTTGAAACTTATTACCGTTGAGTTCAAATACAACCATCGCAGGATGTTGAGAAAGAATTTTGGAATTAGGAAAGATGTTGCAATAGTATTCAGCTTTTTGTAGTGCGTTATCCTTGCACCATAGGCAGGGGGTTATAGTTGTTGAAGTCATAAAAAAAGTTATTAATTTTGAAATAAAAGCTTTGATTGTTTTAAAAAAATTTGATTTTAACTACCGTCAAGATTCAGTGTATTTGATTCATCGCTGTGTGAAGTTCCGCTTTTTACATGCTTGTCACCGATCTTATTTCCATTTTTGATAACATAAATTAGCGCCATTGCATGCCCACGCCCGAGTTCAAAGTCTTCTTTCAACCAATTAATTATTTCGGTCGCCTTGGTTTTTGGATTGTCAAAACCTTTGAATTTTGCAAGGTTAATAAATTCTTGAGGAGTTTTTCCTGTTTTGGTTTGGATATTGTCTAGGTAAGCTTGAAATGACATATTAATTTGATGGTTTTGAGTTTAAAGTTGATCTTGTTTCGATCCATCGAATACTTGACTAGACCATGACAACACAGAACTAATCAAAAACATACAAAGTAACCAAAATAGTCCAGAAGTGTTAATTTGAATAACTTTGGTGATATCTACAGCGAGCCACAAGCAAAAAAAATTAATCACAACCGAAAAAAGCCCTAACGTTAAGATAGTAATTGGAAATGTAAAAAACTGCAAAACGGGCTTGATTACGAGATTAATCAAACTAAAAACAACCAGAAAAATTCCAAAATACAAAAAATCTCCCACAACGATTTGGGGAATCAAAAAGCTCAAAAACTTGATTGAAAGGAATGAAACTAGCCAAGTTACAATAATTTTGGTCATACGATAATCAAAAGCAAATATATATTTTCAGTCAACAATGAACTACATGGTGATTGACAATACCTCAATTTTGAACCAGATTTGGATAGTTATAACCTTATATATTTATGCTTTCAATTGGATTAGTAGGACTCCCAAATGCCGGAAAATCAACACTTTTTAACCTACTCACGGACCGAGCGGTTCCAGCTGAGAACTTTCCATTCTGTACAATTGATCCTCATGACGGGATAGTATCAGTTCCAGATCCACGAATCGACAAACTCGCCGAGATGGTCAATGCTCAAAAAAAAGTCTTTGCAGCAATTGAGTTCCGAGACATCGCAGGACTAGTCAAAAATGCATCACAAGGAGCTGGACTTGGCAATAAATTCTTGAGTCACATCCGTGAAGTTGATATGATTCTGTTGGTTGTGAGGTGTTTTGAGAACGATGATATAATACATGTTGAGAACCGTGTGAATCCAAGCGAGGATGAAGAAATCCTGTTAATGGAACTAGGACTACACGACCAAAATGTAATTGAAAAACAAATCCAAACGCTACTCAAACTCAAAGGAAAAGATACCTTGCTCGATGTAAAGAACAATGCTTGCAACTATTTGATCGAAAGAATAAATGGGAACTCAAAAAATATTATTGATCTGGACGAAAAATATGCCAAAGAAATCGAATACACCAAATGGCGAAAATCTCTGAATCTCTTGACAGACAAACCAGTCGTAAGATTAGGTAATATCGCTCAAGATGGTGTTAATGTAGAATACCAAAAAGACTTTGAACTTGATATCAAAGGCGAAACAGAACTCGCTGGAATGTCAGCCGACGAAAGAACAGAATTCGGATACGAATCAGAGACTGGACTGGACAAACTAATTAGACACTGTTTTTACAAACTCAACCTTGCAACCTATCTCACAGCTGGCGAAATCGAAGCACGAGCATGGACTTTTCATCTGGGAATGCTGGCGCCGCAATGTGCTGGTGTTATTCACACAGATTTTGAAAAAAAATTCATAAAAGCCGAAGTTCTATCTTTTGAAGATTTTGTGAATTGCGGTGGACGAAAACAAGCTATGGAAAAAGGTCTAGTCAAACAAGAAGGTAAAGAATATGCAGTGAAAGACGGGGACGTAATCGAGTTCAAGATTGGTGGGTAATTAATTCCACGTTGTTCCATATTGTTTACAATTTTTGTACAAACATACTTAAGTTTTTTACTTTGCTCTTCTTGAGATTTGATTGCTCCTTCAAATAAGTTTTTGAGCGAATTTTTAACTACGATAAGTATTGCTTTTTCAGGAAAACCATCATTGTTAGCTTTTTGTAAAAATATCTCGTAAAACTTTAAAGTAAAATCAACTTTAAAAGCATCTCTAGACATCAAACAACCTATGAAAAATGAAGTATTAAAAGATTTTTCACCCAAAGAGACAACACCTTCCGAACTTATTAAACATTTAAATGAGATTTCACCAATCTGTCCATTTCTAAAAGCAACTACAACTTCTGTACTTGGTAAACTTAAATCATTTTCAACAACTAAGTTTTCTAAATCTCCAAATAAATTAGGGCTTGGATCAGCCATAATAATATCTATTTCCCTAAATCTCTACGTCGCAAAATCTTCTGAAATATTCTTTAATATCTGCCGAGACTAACTCAGGTGCCTTGTGTCCGTCGAGCGTAAATATTTGACACTTTGCTCCTAGTTGATAGATTGATATAATCTTGGCAAAGTTATCGGAATATAGTAGCTTGTAGCGTTGTTTTGTGCCTTCGGAGTCTTCGTCCTCAGCTCGCCTGTATGGAACCAAAGCGTCTTTTTGACCATATTCTGTAGCGTCTGCTAACGACATGAATGGCTGCGAAACACCTGAAAGATAATATCGAGTTGCAGATCTCTTAAGTACTTCTTCGATAGAAACATAGAGGTGGAAAATACATACCGAAACATCCTTGGAATCCATGAATCCACTGAGCCACTGAGCTTCTTCGACTAGCCGCCCTGGTCCTTCGACAATCATCCCCTGCCCTCGCTCAACGCAGCCGACAATTGCAGATTCTATGACATATTTGAGGTCGTCGGTTTGTACTGGTAGCGATGCTTTCATATCCCTCTTTAGTCTTACAGCAACTTCAATATCTTCTTTTTTGGAATTTGGGTTAACGATTTCTGTGTCGAACTTAATGTCACCAATATTATTGTTTACAAAATTCCGTAATTCAGAACCAAAATCCAGGTGATAACGGTCTTTCAAAAGTTGTTTGAGAAAGTGTGATTGAGTTCCTTTGCCTGCGTTTGGCGGTCCGTATAAGATAATAATTTGTGGTAATGACATAATAATTCGGTTTGTGATGACATATATTTATAACTATATTTCAAAGCAAATGTCAAGATTTTGACAAAGTGATAATGATATGCGTTTAATAACATATAAATTTTATTTGAATACAAAATGCCATTTTACAAAAATCCACTCTACATAGTTTTATTTACTGTATTTGTTGACCTTCTCGGTTTCGGAATTCTGATTCCAATTTTGCCAGTTCTTTTTGATTATAATCAATCTGGAGATTTTTTCGGTTTGGGTTCCATCAGTTCTAACGTTTCGTTAATTTATTACGGATTACTTTTGGGAATTTTTCCTCTTGCTCAGTTCTTCTCGACTCCTGTTTTTGGACAACTATCAGACAAATTCGGTAGAAAAAAAATACTAATATTCTCGTTGGCAGCTTCGACTATATGCTATGCACTGTGCGCTATTGGAATTATGATTCACTCACTTCCTTTGTTGTTTTTGGCAAGGTTATTGGGCGGAATTACAGGTGGCAATATTGCAGTTGCCCAGTCAGTTATCTCAGACATTTCCAAACCTGAAGAAAGATCAAAAAACTTTGGTTACGTCGGAGCCGCATTTGGACTAGGCTTTATTCTCGGACCATTTTTGGGGGGGCATTTGTCGCAGCCAGCGTATTTGCCGTTTTGGTTCACAACTTTGGTTTGTCTAATTAATACTATCATTATTTGGAAATTCTTGCCAGAAACTGGAACTTTAATTGATGAAAAAAAGTCTATAGATTGGGGTCGCTCAATTAATGAACTCAAGCAAGCATTCAAAATGCAAAATCTAAAATTAATATTACTCACAAGCTTTTTGTTCCAAGCTGGTTTTTCGTTTCTTACTACGTTCATTAATCCATTTTTAATTTCAAGGTTCAATTGGCAAGTCGTTGATATTGGTAACTTTTTTGGATATATTGGAATTTGGCTGGTAATTAGTCAGGCTTTTTTGTTGAGATTTTTTGTAAAACAAGGCGAAGTCAAGATTTTGAAGTCAAGCTTATTCCTTAGTGGATTTGTGATTGCTTTTTTACTTTTACCTAAGGACGCAAATTGGGTTTTTTTGATCGCCCCATTTTTTGCTATTGCCGTCGGGTTTTCACAGGCTAACATTACATCTTTAGTCTCACACACTGGCAAAGAAGAAAAACAAGGAGAAGTGATGGGTATTCATTCAGGTATTCAAGCACTAGCGCAGGCTATTCCTCCAATTCTGTCAGGGTTCATTGCTTTTGGTTCTGGTATTGCAGCTCCGATAATTATCAGTTCTCTTGTTATGATGATTTCGGGCATAATCTTCATGGTATTTTACAAAAAAAATAAACTAGAGTTAAATGAAGAGTAATTGTAATGAAAGAACTTGAGTAAAAATAAAACTTGGTCGCCCCTTGCCAAAGGGGTCAAAACTGAAAGTTTTGGGGGATTTTTGAATAGCAAATTTAATATATCATTTTGTATTCAGTTTCAACAAATTAATCAAAGTACAAACCAAACAAATTTTTATAAAATACAAATGAATACTAAGATTATTTCAAATTATAAACATTACAATTTTGTAACAATTCAAATATTCACAACACAACCAAACCAAATGTCTAAACTTAATTCAAAACTAACATTACTCTTTGCAGCTATAATTACGTTCATACAAAACACAATTACAGCATTTGCAAAACCGATTGAACCATGTTCAACTATTGGAGGATGTATAAATGGAATTGACACATACAAAAGTAATGGAGGATTAACTGGAGGTAGGGATGCCATTGTGAGATTAATTTTAGATATTGCTAGAATTTTGGTTTATATTTCTGCAGCTGTCGCAGTGATCGTGATTATCTTTGCAGGTTACAAAATGCTATTTGCCAATGGAAACGATGAACAGTTCAAAAAAGGCAAAAATACTTTAGTTTATGCCGTAATAGGTCTAATTGTCGCTATAGTGTCAGGTACGATCGTAGTATTGGTTAGTAGTATTTCTGGCTTTAGGCTGAATTAATTTTTGACAAGGAGTTGAATTCTTGAGTAACATATTCAATGAAATAATTTCAAATTTATATGACACCAGTTTTAATCTTTATCGCAATTATAGTAGTACTAGCATTCGTTGCAATGAGTTCATACAACGGACTAATCACCCTCAAACAAAAGGTCAAAGAAGCCGCATCAGATATCGATGTACAACTCAAACGAAGATATGACCTCATTCCAAATTTGATTGAGACCGTCAAAGGTTCGGCTAATTTTGAATCTGAAACAATGCAAAAAGTAGTCCAAGCAAGGCAAACTGCAATGGGTATTCAAGGCTTAGGAGCTGACAAAATAGCTGCCGAAAACCAACTTTCCCAATCGATGCGAAGTCTCTTCGCTGTTGCTGAGAATTATCCAGATCTCAAATCCAACGCAAACTTCTTACAGTTGCAGAATGAACTTACCAACACCGAAGATCGAATCCTATCATCAAGACGATTCTACAATCAAGTTGTGTCTGACTATAACGCATCCCAAGATCAATTCCCCACACTTCTGTTCAAAGGACTTGCTGGAGCTACAATTCAACCTTTCTTTGAGTTAGAGAATCCAACTGAAGAACGAAAAACGCCAGTGGTAAAGTTTTAATACTGTAAATTAATTTTACTGCCATTCCCAACTTAATTGGGAATTTTTTGTTGCATTACAACTTTATTTCTAACTCAAAAAAAAACAAAAATAATTCCTTTGACCAAAAACAATAAACAGTTGAAAATTTCACAAACACAACTCAATGACTTTTTATAATATTTCCAAAATCACTAAAGATCTAATATGGGTTAATTATGTCAAAAATGTTGGCATTACTGAATTAATCTTTATTATCGATGCCAATTACGAAACTCAAGGTGAAGTTGTAGCCGTTACCAAAACCAAAGTGTTAATCAAACCTTTCGAGCAGCACAACTTTAGTAACCAAACCAAAGTTCTCTTTAGCGGAAAAACCAAACAAACTCAAATACCGACTAATATTTTTGGTAGAATCTTTGACGGGGAACTTAATTCAATAGATAGTCAAGAGAATATTTTTACCCTTAATTCCAAAAATGGATACGCTGCCAAATTAAATCCTTTATTTCTCTCCGAGTCTTCAGAAATAATCTTTGATAACCAAATACAAATTTATAATGGTGGTTTTTATGAACTAGACACAACCCAAATTAAGTTGTTTTTGGACAAGGTAGATACTCGAAACAAGTTTTTTGTGTTTTGCAAAATCGATGATAAAATTATATTGGAACTGAATTCTAATCATGATAAGGACTATGGAGAACCAACGATTGTAAAACCTAAAAATGAAATAAATCAAATTATCAATTCAATTACAAATTCTTTTGCACTTTGTGAGTATCTAAGTTTGAATATGAGTATAAACACAATCCTTGTCGTATTTGGCATCCAAAAGTACATCCAAACTAGACTCAATCAAAATTCAAAAAATCAAGAACTTGTGCCGAATCTTTGCAAAATTAACGAGTCTCAAATCCGATCTGAACTCAAAAGAAACTTGTATTTGAAAAATGAACAAATTGGTCTGACAGTGATTGTAGTTTAACTTTGCCCAATGAATTTCACAAAAGAAATACTTCACACCGTCATTCTCAGCTTGACTGGGAATCCAAAAGAAAATATTTGTAAATGAACACAATCAGCCAAACTCAAGCCATAAAAGAAATACTCGACGGGAATATCGTCGCATTACCAACTGAAACTGTGTACGGTATATTTGGTCTTGCAAATTCCTCCAAGGCTGTTAGTAAAGTGTACCAGATCAAAAATCGTCCTGCTGATAATCCTTTGATCTGTCATTTTTATAGCTATGAACAAATCCTAGAACACACAATTAACCAACCTGAATATTTGGCAATTTTAATGAACGAATTCTGTCCTGGACCAATAACATTCCTACTCGAACTCAATCCAAAATCTGAACTCAAACACGCAACGGTAGGTCAAACCAAGGTTTGTTGTAGAATTCCAGATAATGAATTCACGCTCCAGATATTAAAAGAAATTAATATTCCATTATTCGGACCATCCGCTAATTCTAGTACCAAAGTGAGTGGGACGAATCCCGAAATAATATTCGAGGACTTAGGCAACAGGCTTGCTGGAATAGTAGATGGAGGAAGTTGCAATATTGGACTTGAATCAACAATTATTGACTGCACAAACGAACACGAAATCAAAATTCTTAGGCCAGGTGCAATTGGCAAGAAAGAAATTGAAGAAGCTTTGTTATTTCATCTTCAGCTTGACTCGGTATCTCAACCAATTCACGATAGAATCTCAAAGTTATTAGTTACCGAAGACCAGAAAACTGAAACCACTACCCCAGGCACCAAATATCGTCACTACTCCCCACGAACTAGAATTATAAAAATAGAACGCTTACCTCAATGCCATCCTAATTTTGATTCGGAATCATCCAAAATTGAAAATATTTCTTACGGTCGTCATCCTCAGCTTGACTGGGGATCCCCAACAACCGAGAATAAAAATTCAAATAAAATCTACATTTTAGCTTTCGACGAGGATCTTTTACGTATTTCAAGTGATTATCATAAACTTTCTTTGGGGTCAATAAAAAACCCAAACGAGATTGCTCACAATCTTTTCCAAAATCTTTTTGACATAGATAAATTGAATCAAGAGCAAATCTATTTTTGGTTCGGAGCGGCTGCAAAAGTGATGTTTGAATCAAATAATTCAGTCGAAAAAGCTATTGTTAATAGGCTTAATAAGGTATTTGAGAATATTTGACAAATGAAAATAAGTAATGTTAAATTACTATAAAGTTAATTATAATTTATGTTAAAAATCTTCAAAATCATTCCTTACATATAATCTTTACCATAATAGTTATCATTGGATTTATGAGTAATGAAAAATCAACACAAAACAATTTGAGTTAATGTCCATTTTTAAGAGGACAAAAACACTAAAGTATGT
>JAYTWQ010000018.1:0-2771 GCA_043743355.1 bacterium
CCTTTTGTTACAAAATATGTTGATTTTGGAAAGAATACCACACCTCCATTTTGAGATTTTGCCAAATCTAAACAAAATTGAATTGCCGCCGTATCATCCGCAGCTCCATCTCCGATAGCCCCATAATCCTTGACATTAATCTCAGACTTGTTTTGGACTTTCCATTCGGTACCGCTCCATTCATGCCAGTTGCCTGTTTGGGTGTAGAGATAAGTTCGACCTGCATCGTCAGTTGTGAGATTAGTAGGTCGCTGGGCGAATTGGTCAAAGGAATTAAATGCTCCGTTGATAGGATTCTTGGTCTGGGCAATGTGTTCGTTGAGGATAGTTCCCCAGTTACCTGCATCTTGAGATGGTGTTGGAATGCGTTTTTGTGACATATATTTTGGTTTTTTGTAGAGGCGATCACGGATCGACATTGGTTTCAAAAAATATTATACAATGCTTTTCTTGTTTATGCAAATCGTGTTGAAAAAACTAATATCAAAACCCAACTAACGAACACAACTAGAAAATGAGTTTGCATATTTTGATAAATAAATTGAGCTAACTAAAGGTTTTGTAACAAATACTACTTATCACACCAACCAAAATGTTTAAGGCTGAACGATTCTAAAGATGAAATGATTTTGGATAAATCTTGTCCAGTTTCTGTAAGCGAATATATTACCTTTGGAGGGATTTCATTAAAACTTACGCGATTAACTAATTTTTTTTCTTCTAATAGTTTTAACTTTGAAGATAAAGTTGCTGAAGTTATACTTCCTATTTTAGTAGATAATTCATTGAATCTCATCTCGCCTTTAAGTAAGCTACGAATTATATGAAGTGTCCATGGATCAGCAATTATTTTGATTACGCAATCAAAAGCAGTATCTTTACAAATTGAATTATTAGTCATTAATATATTATAAATAGAATTATTTTTCTTGACAATACTTAGTATAATTATAATACTTAGTATGTAGAATATATCTACTTAACAATATATAATTTCTTATGACAAATAAAATACTAATCGTTCTTACCAGTCACTCACAACTAGGTAATACAGGCAAACCAACAGGCGCTTTTTTAAAAGAATTTACAGATCCTCAAAAAGTTTTTGTTGATGCAGGATATACTGTCGATTTTGCTTCTCCAAAAGGTGGAATTGTTCCGATCGATGGAATGAATCTTGATGATCAGACTAATAAATCTTTCTTGGAAAATCCTACATACAAATCACAAATTGAAAATTCTATCCCTCTTTCTACAATAAATGAATCTGAATACGATGCTATATTTCTTGCTGGAGGACATGGCACAATGTGGGATTTTCCAAATGATAAAAACCTTATCAAAATTCTTGAAAATGCATATTCGTCAGATAAACCTATTGGATCGGCATGCCATGGCGTTGCAGGATTTTTAAATGTAAAAGATAAAAACGGCGAATATATAGTCAAAGGCAAAAAAGTTAATTCATTCACCAACGATGAAGAACACGCTGTTAGTTTGCAAGATGTCGTTCCATTTATGCTTGAAACTGAACTTACTAACCGTGGAGGTATATTTGAGAAATCTGATCTGTGGCAATCACATGTTGCAGTCGATGGCAATCTAATTACAGGACAAAATCCAGCATCAGCAATTGGCTGCGCTCAGGAAATTATTAAACAATTAAAAAGTAATTAGTATTTCTATTATTGAATATAAAACCGAATTTATAACATTAGTTTGATTTCCACCCAAAAGGTGGTTTTTTTATCTAGTGAAAAGTAAAAATTCTCAGATTGAGATTATATTTGTAATATGTGACCCTACCCGAGCTCCACAATTTCAATACTGTTCTTTTGATTCTCGATATATTCGTGTATTTGTAGCAATCGATTGTATTTGGAGATTCGCTCCCCTCGAGCTGGCGCGCCAAGTTTGATAAATTCGGAATTACAAGCAACTGCAAGATCGGCTATGAAGTCGTCGTTGGTTTCTCCAGAACGGTGACTAATAGAGGTTATGTAGCTATTCTCTTTAGCGAGATTGATCATTTCACAAGTTTCCAGAACTGAACCGATTTGATTCAACTTTATCAAAACACCGTTTGCAATTTCGTTGGTTAATCCTACATTCTTGAATCTTTCTGGATTGGTTACGAACAAATCATCACCGATAAGGATTACTTTTTTGCCGATCTTAGTTGTCATCATCTGCCATCCGAGAACATCATCTTCGTCAAAACCATCTTCGATGGAAAGTAAATTGAATTTGTCGTTGAGTTCTGAATAAAAATCGTTCAAGGCACTCTGAGAATACTCTTTGCCATCAAGGTTGTACACTCCTGTTTCTTTATTCAAAAACTCTGAGGCCGCACAGTCTAATCCAAGATCACAATTGATTCGCGAATAACCAGCGTCAACAATCGACTTTTGAATTGATTCCAGAACTTCATTGGTGTCTTTGTAATTCGGTGCAAAACCACCTTCGTCGCCGACAGCAGTAATTTGACCTTCCGATTTTAGGATTTTCTTAAGCGTCTGGTAGATCTCCGCAGACATTCTCACATCGCTCTCAATATTCCCTGAGTTAGGAATGACCATGAATTCTTGAATGTCTATGTTGTTGTCAGCATGCGCTCCACCATTGAAGATATTGCACATCAAGCGAGGCATTGTAACAGTATTCAGATCTGAAAAATATTCTTGCCTCAAATATTCCCAGAGTTTGAGATTGTGTGCCTTTGCAAAAGCCCTATGTCCAGCCATCGAAACCCCAAGTATGGCATTAGCTCC
>JAYTWQ010000019.1:0-2390 GCA_043743355.1 bacterium
AAAAAGTTTGACAACAAGTCTATAAATTTAGTTTGATTAACATATGTCTTTAACCAAAATAATAATTACCACAGTATTCCTGTCTACAATATTGTTCACAACTATTAGTGCTAGTGCAAATACTAGCTCAGTTGACAAGATCAAAGAGAAATTAGCTACTTTTTCAACCGCAAAATGTGAAGACAAAAAGGCATCTTTAATCAAAAAAACTACTGATTTTGCGACTACCAAAAAAATAAAGCAGACTGAATTGCTAACCAAAATTACAGAAACGGTCACTAAACTCAAAACTAAAGGTAAGGACACCACAAAATTAGATAAAGATTTGGTTACTTTAAAGTCAGAAATTGATTCTGCAAATGTTGCTAATTCAGCTGTCGTGACATCAGTTACTTCGATTTCATGCGTTGATAAAGCTACAAACAAATCTGGACTCTCATCCGTCAAAATAGCTCAAGGAACTGCTCGAGAAAAAAGCAAAACAATCCGTGATTTTGTCAAAAATATAATTCGTCAGGATATCAAAGCCCTAAAATAATCTTTTACTATGTCACAATTTTACAAATCATTCATTGTATTTCTGAGTATTTTAATTTTGGGAGTAGGGTCAGTATTTGCCTTTACCAAAATTAATTTTTTTAATTCTTCAGAAAACAAGCTTTCAATTAAAAATAATACTTCCAAGATTTTGATCGAATCTAAAGACTATAAGAATCCAAATGAAAAAGTAGAAAATATTATTGTTCAATCTGAAGCTAATTCAGTTTTGGCTAGTAACTTGTCAAAAGAGTTTGATGATGACAGTTTTATTTCGTCTTTAACTGATGAACTGGACAAGGAAGATTCTAGTTTTGGTGATATTGAATAAAAGTAATTAATTCCTAACCACAATAACGAATTCTCCTTTTTCAACAACTTCATATTTTTCAATTTCGCTCACCCGTCCAACCCAGATATTCTCGTGAGATTTGGATATTTCTTGATTGATGCAGATTTTTGTTTTTGGATTGAGATTGGTCTTAGCTTCTTCTAAGAATTTGACTATTCTATGACAAGATTCGTAGATCACAACTGGAGTCTTAGATTCTGCGATTCGCTTCCATTGAGTCATTCTCCCTTTTTTGAGTGGCAAAAATCCTAAAAACAAGAAGTCTTTGTTAATTAGATTGGAATTGACTACAGCTGGAATTAGTGCTGTCGCTCCTGGTAATGTAGTATAATTAATGTTTAGTTCTTGTGCTAATTGGAGAACTTCAAAAGCTGGGTCAGAAATTCCTGGTGTTCCAGCGTCACTGACGAGCGCAATAATATTTTGATCTTCATCGAGTTTGAGGCTATTTTTGATGTAAAAAGTTGATCTTGGAACTGCATTAGAGTAATTTGCGTCTATAATTTTATATTTATGGGAAAGGAGGTCCTTCACCTTGCTATGGATGACAGACGGGCTGGCTATTTCTGGGCTTGTTATTTCGAAAGAATTTTTATTTGGAGTTTTGGTTTCAAGAGCTAGGGGATTCTTCGCTTCGCTCTGAATGACAGTGTTGTTGAGAGTTTCTGGATCTATCATTTTATTGGAAACTTTTTCTGATTCATTGGTTTTTAATTCTACCAAAACTTTACGGATTTCTTTTTCGTTAAACTCATGGTTTCGCTCTAACTGAATTAATTTTGGCCTGTTTTCAATTTTTAATAATTCCAACAATTTGACCGTGACTCGTGGGTCTTCACAAAGTATTATTTTGCATCTTTGCAAGGTTTTGAGACTTCGGACTGTAATGTCGTCGAGATTGCCAATTGGAGTTGGGACTATGTAAAGCATTGTTTATTCTTGTTCTATTAGTCTGATTTGGTCAAGGATTTGGGTTATTATTCATATTTAATATTTCTAAATAAAAGCGCTGCGCTCGTCATCTTCAACTTGACTGGGGATCTCAAAATAGTAACATTATTATGTAATTTAAAATCCAATATTTTAAGTGTAATTAAGACAATTTGCTTTCTTTATAATTGTATGGTAAAATTATATTAAATTACATTCTATGATCTCAAATCTCAAAAAACATTTTAAACTCAAAAATCTAATCGTCACATGGATTCTGATAGCAACAATTTTTGGTGGATTTTCAGCCTTAATCAATTCTCGATTCTTGAACAATGAAAGAGAGGCTTTCGCAGCCAAAAGCTGTCCTAGCGGGAGATCAGCCACCAGAGATGGTAAGGAAATTTGTGAAATAGCGTATTGCGATGAAGGCGATGTTACCAAAACCGAATCTTTTGTTTGCACTTTAGCCAATAAAGAAGAGTTTGTCGAAGTATTTTGCAATGACGGTCAAAAGCCTAAGGCTTCTACAGAGTGTAATTTTACTCAAACAGGGTTAATTCCAGTTTAT
>JAYTWQ010000020.1:0-3477 GCA_043743355.1 bacterium
CCTGTTTGGGTATACAAATAGGTTCGACCTGCGTCATCAGCTGTGAGATTAGTTGGACGAGCTGAAAATTGATCAAAGGAATTGAACGCTCCATTAATAGGATTCTTGGTCTGAGCGATGTGTTCGTTGAGGATAGTTCCCCAGTTGCCTGCATCTTGTGATGGTGTTGGAATGCGTTTTTGGGGCATATTGATTTTGATTTATTGTTTGTAGCGGCGGGTCTATCTCACCATTGTGTATTGCGTAGCGGAGAATCTTGATTCTCTATTGTGGGGTTGTACTGTAGAGGTGATCACGGATCGCCATTAATTAAATTTAATTAACATTATATACCCAATCTCGTACCAACTTTGACATGATTAAGGTTACCCTCGTCAAAACTTCGTTTTGCCACTCCCTAGATAGGGAGAATTTTTATTTTAATGTAAAAGTTGGTGTTGGTTTGAGTATATTATACTTTTTTGGTTTACGCAAATCGGATTCGAAATATAAATAATAGAATCCCCCAAATCATTCTGATTTGACCCCTTTGACAAGGGGTTGCGTGTTCCAAATTTATTTTTTAAAAAATACAAAAGATCAAAACACACTCACCCTGAACGGAGAGCTTTTAATTAGATTATAACATTTAGTTTGATTGTTTGAATTAACTAAGCTGTCACACATTTCAGTCCTTGTTTTGCTTTCATCTCGGAGCATGAAGAGATGATAATTCACCGCACCTTCAAGACAACTAGTATAAAAATCAGGAATTGAATTGCACACTTTTTCCATCTTGGAAGGTTGTGTAAGGTCAGATCTAATAATTCCAGCAGACATTCCTCGGACACAATTGGCAGAGTCTTGATCGCTTGGTGCTTTTTTGCATAGTTGCAGAGAGTCGAACGGATCTTTATTTGATTTGAAAATAAACCTGCCAGAATAATAAAAGCATGCATCTCTGTATGGAGCAATATAATTGGGGCAAATCTCGTTAGGGTTAATAGTGTTCAAAAAAGGTTTTTCAGAATCTTCTGCATTTTCAGAATCAAAGTTTTCCATAAAAATTCCTTCTCCACAATATACTTTCTGGATGGACAAACTTAATTTTTGACAGCCATCTACCGAAGTTACAATATCATATTTGTTCATCAACATCAAACCATGACCTAAAGCATGAAAACACCCTGCATCATTTTGATCGGTACATAATGTCAAAATTTCGTCACCAGCGTTAGACTTTGTCTGTAAATACTTTTCTATTATGCCGTGGACGTAACCGCCTCCACACACATCAACATTGAATTTAATTGATTCGGCAATATCGTTGTTGAATTTGATTAAGGTTGCGTTACCAATAGCATGCGTAAAACTATGGCAATTTTCTTGAACCACTTTTTCTTTTGATATATCGTTATTAAGCTTTTCTAATGCAATTTTAGGATTCTGTTCATTTACTATTTTTACCAGCTCCGTTTTGTATTCTTTGAACTCTTTGTACGGATCGTCTTTTTGAATATTTGATTGAGACCCTATTTGTATTTGGCTTATAGATTGCGAACTTTGCGAAAGCCAATGATTAATTGTTGTTTTGCTTTGAGGAATACCATCGGTCACAATATTATTTTGTTCAGGGTTCCACACAATACTTCCTATAAGCACACTAATTATCAAGGAAATCATTAACCAAAAACTAAATATTAATATACTACGACGGTTCATTTATTAATTATACTACATGTTTTTTGCTTTGACAAATGAGTTTAGTGTTAGGTAATGTATCCTCTACTATGAATAGTCAATCAAAGAAAATCCTGAAAGATAAAAGCCTCTTTCCAAAATATTTCTTGAAACGATTTGACATCCAAAAAAAAAAGCATTTATTTTACGAGGTGAACAGGCCTGTTCGAATTTTAATTTTATAATTGTACAAACTTATGTCACTCAAGCTAAAATCAAGTAAAATATTACAACACATCACTACAATTTTCGTAGGTTTTGCGTTAATCAGTTCAGGATTCTTTATGCCGCCTGTCAATGCACTAAGTAATAAAGATCTAAGTAATGAAGAAATATCAGAAATTCAATCCTTAATGAATGAAGGTAATCTTAAAATTAGAAAAATAAAAGTAAAAGACATATCATCCAAAACTAATAATCCTAAAATAAGTTCGATTGTTTGGTCTTATTATGGAGAGACAAATGATAGAAAATTTGATTACATTACTTATCCAGGTTATCAAGAATACATATCTTCCAGACAAGGTTTATTTAAATACTGCGTAAATAACAACTTTGCTTGTATAACAGAAGCGAGACCTTTTGTTGAATTACATCAAAGGAGAGAAGGTTATTCAGACTATTACTACAACGGTTAGTCAATAATTAGCCCTAGGAAATCCTAGGGTTTTTGTCATGTTAAAAAATTATATTATGCTTATTAAAATTGTGAAACCAGTAATTGTAATAACTGTATTCATTAGCATATTATTTGCTTTATTCTTATTATTTTCAATGGTTAAAGGACCGTCAAATTCAAATACTGAATTAAATAAAGGAAGTATTGGATTACTTCAAAACAATATAAACAGAATTGTTAGTTCTGAGCCACTTTCAAAATATTCCGTAATCACAAATTGGAATCTAAATGCAAAAAACCCAATGTCAACTTCAAAAGGTATAAATAACACTATTCAATTTGAAATTAATCCAAATTTTTTCGTAAAAGATGAAATCATAAACTCAGTTTTTTTAAAAAGTGTGCTGGCTCATGAGTCGATTCATGCAATTACTTTACAAAATAATCAATTTGAAAATTTGTTGAAAAAAGAAGAAAATACAAGAGAAAGTTTTTTATTGAATGAAAACAATTGTAAACCAAACTATTTTAATTCCGACGGTTGTTTTGAATCAGATTCATTAATCAATTGTTATTACATCAAATTTTGGAATGGAAATATGAAATATGAATTCGATCAAATTCAAAATAAGACAAATCTAACTAGCGATGAATTTCAAAAGAACCTCGCACAATGGGGGCAAAAATACAAAAGTCAATTCTTGACAAAACGATCTATTGAAAGTCCCGAAGAAGACTTAGCAGAAATATTTTCATATGCTGTTACTAATGTCAAAATGGGATTGAATCCAAGTACATCAATCACACCAGAAATAGCTGAAAAAATCAAATTCGTAGAATCACAACCAGAATTAATACAATTCAAGAAGGAGTTCAATGAATCGTTCAATGAATATTTTCCAGAAAATAATTCCAGTCCAGCCTCTTAAGAGGTTTTTTTGTTACATCAATTTATTGCTAATCAAAATTTAATTTACTTCTTAAAAAAACTTGATAATATTTGTCTACTACAACTTTTTCCAAACTAAACACATAAATAAAGGTATTTCTTTACGACTTATGTCTAACGCCTTAGTTTTGTTTCCTTGGTCAGCTGGTCGGTGACTAATCCATTCTTCCATGTTTTCTAATGCCAAACC
>JAYTWQ010000021.1:0-4257 GCA_043743355.1 bacterium
TATTAGGGTTATTGGTTAATAATATTGGGAATTAGAGAATATATATCTTGGTTAAAAATACTTTCCCCCAATTCTTAAGAAAAAAAATCAAGAGAAAATGTCCAAAATTTGTCATAATGTTTGAACAAAGCGGCAGCGTAGAGAACAACTGGAATGGAAGCAACAAAGAAGCACCTTTTGTTTTCGATTGAATTTGAAACAAATTCTATTCCCTACTCTGTTTTTGGAACTAAAAACAACACCTCTGAATCGAAATAAAAAAAGAAGTGCTTTGCCGTAGTCTGTAATTCCACCCCGAAAGGATTGTAATGTAGCGTAATGAAATGGAGTGGAATGAAAAGTATTGAGCGGGATTTGACGAACTTTTGGAATTTTCTCGCATAGTTTTTGTCGAATTGGTGGAAAACCATCACAAACCGTTCACCAACTTGTTGGGGTATTAATATTGTATTGAAAATTCAAGTATTTCATTTTTGGTCCTCATTTACGAATTTGTTAATTAAATATAATTTGAAATATTGCTAAAACGTAATAAAAAATATCTTTGTAATTCCAGATCTTAATCTGATAACTAAAATCCATAAAAACAGTGTTAATCAACCAAATCTTGACTAGTTCACTTGCTTTTTTTGCTAATATTTGACATTAATGAGCAAATACTTTTGACAATTAAAAATAAATATGTTTTATTCTAGTGTAATGATTCGGATGATTGCCCATTAGTACAGTCATATAGTCATTAAACACCAAATAATATGTCTTTAAATACATCAGTTTTAGTATCCCCTAAAATATTAGTTTCTAATTCAGTTACTAGTACAATCCCGAATCTCGCTAATCCAGTGCTGGATATTAGAAAGCAGAAGTTATCCCATTCAAAATTAGTTTTATGGGCTTTAGCAACAATTGTTACTACAATATCAACATTTTTAAACACCATTACACTGTTTGCAAACCAACCAGAAGAGTTTAAGATTCCAGCTGGAGCCAAACGAATAGAGTTTTCAGGTTTGAACAATCTTATTGGTACAGCGATATTAACTCTCCAGTTTTTGTCACTTGGAATAGCTATTATTCTCATTGTAATCAGTGGCATTAAGATAATGACTAGTTCTGATTCTCATCGTGGTATGGAGGAGGCAAAATCAGGAATATTCAAAGTCATTGTAGGTTGTTTCGTTGTATTTTCTGCGGCAACTATAGGATCATTAGTCTTTAACGCACTTAGTATAAAGTAAGAAAGCATAGTAATTCAAAAATGAATAACCCTCGTCAAAAACCCTAAAGTACCGAGTAATGACAAACTATTCCAACTATAATCCCAAAAACATCATACCTAGAATTAATAAAGAGCTATCAATAGAACTGCATTGGATCCCAAAACTGGTAATTGATAATTTTAAGAAATCACTTTGGCTTGGTCTGTTTACAATTTTATTCCCAACTCTCTTAGGTGCAGGTGCCACATATTTTAGTTATCACAAATTCACAGGAGAATGGATGCTCTCCAAATCCAACTATAGTCAAACACAAGAGCAAAGACTTATTCAAAACCCCTTGCTTTCGAAAAGCCCTGAACTTCCTCAAAAAGTTAATACAAATACAGGAATACCATCAAATAGTGGCGGTGCTAACAATACACCCGAAAATGGCAAAAAGACAGCTTTTGAAGGATACAAGAATATATTATTGGATTTAATATCACCAATGGAGAAGTCTTTTGATAATTTCATTTTTCAAACTGTAGATCCAACAGGCTTTTCAGAATTTGACGGAACTACAGGCGTGTTAACGAATTCAATCTCAGCGGACAAAAAGCTAAAATTTGGCTCAGGTCAGTTTCTTAATACTTCCATGAAGTATGCTTGGTTGCTAACATCTCTAGTTAGTGGACTTATTGTACTGCTTATTGTAATTATTGGAATAAGAGCGATGACCGCAGAAAATTCAGGTTCAATCAACTGGGTTTCAACAACCTTCAAGAACTTGGCTATAGCTATAATATTACTAGCAGGAATAGCCCCTGCCCTAATTAGCCTTTCAATCATTGCAACTAACCAGATCAATGCAACGATTTTATCATTAAATGGTGGAGATTGTGTAGGAACCGTGAGATTAGAGACAGTCGGTCGTGACTCGGCTGGAACTCCTATTTCCTACGCCCGTTGCTCACTAGATAAAGTCTTAACTAATATAGTTGGCGGTAAACCAGAAGTGGTAACTATAGACGGATGGGATATTTTCGGACTAATTTCAAGAGCATGGTATATATTTAGTGGACTATTTACGTCGCTGCCTGAAATAATTTTGGGCGTCATAATGCTTATCTTACTTTTTGTTATTCTAATTCAATATGTAGCTAGATACATTCATATTTACTTTTTAGCAGCAATCTACCCTATTGTCTGTGCCTTTTGGTGTTTTGAAAAAACTCAGCACTACGCCAAAGAATATATTAATCAATTTGGGGTTTTACTAATTCAACAACCATTTTTCTTACTTGGTTTTGTGATATTATCAGATTTTTCTCGTAATATGGCTAGCTCATCCAAAGATATTAGCAATATGCTATTATACATCATATTCCTTGGGGCATTAACTACCTTACCTGGTGCTCTAGCTCAAAAGCTATTCGGCAGTCTCTTGAGTTCTCCAGATCTTCAAAACACTCACTCAAACAACTATTTTAATCTAAAAGCTAGAAGTCTGAGACAAGGAGTCCAGACAGGTGTAGCCAAGAAATTTGATGAAACCTTTGGTAAATCTAATCAAAATTATCAAAATGCTAAAAAAATAGAATCAAATGTCAAAGCAAATTAAGCTCTGATTTAAAAATATACTCACAAATTAATTTCTAAACTTATGCAAGACTACAATCAATCAAAAATACTCGAACAAATAAAAAATCAATTTTTTCAAATTCCACTTAAAACGAGGATTATCGTAGGGGCTATCATCCTAATTACCTTAGTTAGTATTTTGCTTGTTTTTGGTAATGATCGTAATAACAACAATCAAAGTAAAGTAAATCTTGCTACCATAACTCCAAACTCTTTACAATCAAGTTCTATCTCTTCAGCAATCAATCAACGCACAACAACTTCAACAATAACTAACACAAATCCTAATATTCCTATCGGTTATCCAGCAAATCTAGTTAAGAAAAAAGCGTTTGAAATCTACCCTCTTAATCATCTTCAAGATAGACGAGGTGAAGCTATTGTGAATTACGACAGAAATAGTCAAAAACTAAACATATACAAGCTTAAAACATCTGACAATAGTCTGCCTTATGCAGCTACCTACAACAAAAATATATTTTACATTTCTTCCAAAAATATACCAAAAATAGAAGTAGAAAACGTACAACGGACTGATGATCTCGTAAAAGAAAATACCTATCTTGCTTATGGAAATAACGCCGTTTCTGCTGGAATCAAAAATCTTCCTGATTCCTCAAACATAATCTTTTACGCTTCAGTAGAGGATCTTACCAAAATTCCACGGGATATCAACAAAAAAATTGATTTGTTGCGTGGAGTATATATTTACACAACCAAAGAAAATGGATTAGTGGTTACCAAGCTCAAAGATACTGAACGAAACAAGGACTTTGTTTTGGCAAATTTTGAATGCAAACAAATTACCTTCAATGCAACTGATTTTTTCTGTATTAATTTTGCCTCTCAGCTCATAAACTTAACTAATAACGAAGCGGTGCAAAATGACGTATTTAAAATTAATGAAGATGACAATGGTAATTTATACACTGTAACCAACAAAAATGAAGTCTTGAAATCAAACATAAATAATCCAAGTACAACCGAAAAAGTATATGAAGCTAAAAAAGGCGAATATATCCAAAATATTACTCATACTAACCAAAATGAATTACTAATGTTTATCCAACTAACGAAAGACTCAGAACGATATTCAAATGCTCTAAAAGCCAAAGATATTGCTCAAGTTCAAAACGGCTATACAGGTGTCCAGGATAACACTAGAATCAAAGAATATTACACTTTAGAACTAAAACCAGACAAAACTACTGTAGAACGTCCAGAGTTTGAGGAATATGAAGTATTATTGTGATATAAAGCTCATTACAAAAACAAGGCTACTAAACTCATCGCAACCATATTATGTGGTTCATATCAAATTAAATTGTAATGCAAATATACCAATCTAACTCGAATCAAAATAAAATAGTACAACTATTTTTAACGCCTGTTAATTTGATTGTCGCTAGTTGCGGAG
>JAYTWQ010000022.1:0-4953 GCA_043743355.1 bacterium
TTCTTTGACAGAGTTGAACTCAAACCAAGTATCGACAACCATAAGCCCTGGAGTAAATTCCCTTGCAGAATATCGTTTCACATAAAAACAAAAACCAGGGTTTCCTTGGAATACACAATCTCTAAAAATGTGTTGCCCATTAACGCCTTCATTATTGCCATCAATATAAATTGATGATTTGATAGCTCCGCCAAATTCACATTTTAGAAAAGTATCGCAACCTGAGTGGTCACCTGGATTAACGCCGCCCTTATAAGCAATAACCTTGTAGTGATAATTACTACTTCGAAAACTACAAGATTCAAAATAATTTCCTATGCATCCATATTTTTTTAGAATGCATATATCCATATCAGTCATATAAATTTGTGTCATCCGCAGACCTCCAGCAAATTGATCACCATTTACAAATGTAGGCTCTCCAAAAGATATTCCATTTTTAGTACGAGAAAAGTTGCCAATAATTGCAAGGTTACTTATTTGAGTAGGGGACCAAGTTTCGTTTGCTTTATATGTAATAGCAAATCCAGTTGGTGTATAAGATGTTAATTTGGTTGAATACCTACCAGCCCCTACAATATTGCATGAAAAATAACCAAACACAATATTAATCAAGAAAGTCCCCTCTGGAAAATACAGTGGTTTGTTATTTGTTGCGGAACACTGGTTTATCAATACCTGTACAGCCGCTGTGTCATCCGTCACCCCATCACCCACAGCACCATAATCCTTAACATTAATTTCAGATTTGTTTTGGACTTTCCATTCAGTTCCGCTCCATTCGTGCCAGTTACCTGTCTGGGTGTAGAGATATGTTCGACCTACATCGTCCGCTGTAAGATTAGTTGGACGAGATGAGAATTGGTCGAAGGAATTGAACGCTCCGTTGATTGGATTTTTGGTCTGTGCCAAATGATCATTGAGAATAATTCCCCAGTTTACTGCATCTTGGGTTGGTATAGGTATTCGTTTTTGTGGCATAAATTTTGTTTTTTGTAGAGGCGTATCTATCCCGCCATTTTTATAATTGTGAAATATCTATGTCATTATTTAGGACATTACAAATAAAAAAAACTATTGATACTCTATCATAACTTTATTTTTTGCACAAGTTATTTGGTTTTCGTCGGTTCAAATATTGTTTGTAAAGCTACAGGATCCCCAGTCAAGCTGAGGATGACGAGTCTAAAGAATATTATATAAATCCCCCCCCCATCGCTTTGCACTTTGATCCATTTCGGGTCAAGGCTACCGTCAAGAGACCTGACTTGCACTAACCATTTGACAAGGGGTGACCACAATCAATTGAACATTTTAAGTTGAATTGAGCTATATCATAACAAAGTGACACTCTCCCCAAAAATTACTCCTCAACAATTTGCCCACTCTTTAATTCAACAATCTTATCAACTTTGATGAATTCTAGAATGGTTTTGTTGTGTGTTATTATTATTAATGTTTTATTTGCAACCTGTAATTTTTGAAGTATTTTGCCAATAGTTTTTAGAGATTCTGTATCTAACCCAGAGTCAATTTCATCCAGAATTATCAAATGAGGATCTAAGGTCAAAAGTTGTAACATTTCACATTTTTTCTTTTCACCGCCTGACATTCCTTCGTTCAGATTGCGTTTGAGCCAAGTTTCATCCCAGCCCAAAAGTGTCAGATTCTCTTTAGTTTTGACTAAGAATTCTTTTGCAGAAAATTTAGTTTGACTCTTGGCAATTCTAGATTCATCAGAAATTATTTTTAGGAAAGAAAGTATCGGAACATTGGGAACTTCAATTGGACTTTGAAACGAAATAAAAATACCAAGTCTTGAAATTTCATGAGGCTCGAGCTCGAGTAAGTTTTTGGTTTTGTACAAAATTTTGGATTCGGAAGCACAAATATAATCTTTATTGCCACAAATAATTTGGGCTAAGGTACTTTTGCCAGAGCCATTATGACCAACCAGTGCAATTGTTTGACCTGTCTTGACATCCAAATTGATACTGTTCAAAATGATTTTATCTTCGACTTTTACAGTTAGATTTTGTATTATTAGCATCAAGTTATTAATTATTTTAATGAATATATTGTTCAACCAATTCTTTGCTCAAACCAATATAAGTCGAGGGTCTTAACTCCAATAACATTTTTTGGTCAGATTCGTTAATGTCCAAAATTCGGATAAATTCTCTAATCCCATCAATCGTAATTTCTGAACCTCTTGTCAAATTCTTGAGAACTTCATATGCTTTTGGGTAATTCACGGACCGAAGATATGTTTGAATTGCCTCTGCAAGAACTGCTGGATGGCTTTCCAATTCTGCTGTCATCTTGATTGCATTAACCGAAATACGATTCAATCCTTTGAGCAGGTTGGAGTAGGCAATAATTGAGTGAGCTACAGGGACACCTTGATTCCTAATGACAGTTGAGCCTGTAAGATCTCGCTGCATTCTCGATACAGGAAGCTGCCTTGATAGTTCATTGAACATAGAGTTGGCAAATTGTAAGTTACCCTCAGCATTTTCAAAGTTAATTGGATTAATCTTGTGCGGCATTGCAGATGACCCAACTTCACCTTCTTTCTTTTTTTGTGATAAGATTCCTCGCTCGACGTACATCCAGATATCCTGACAAAAATCTACTAGAATATTATTGATTCTCTTGATGCAATCGTAACTTTCGCATAATGAATCCATTGGAACAATCTGAGTTGTTAGTGGGCAGAACTCCAAATCGAACGACGTAGCAAAATCTTGAGCAAAATTAAGCCAATCAAAATCAGGATAAGCAGTCTTATGAGCGGACCAAGTCCCAGTTGCCCCACCGAATTTGCCGCTGAATTTGATATTCTTTAAAATCCTAATCTGACGTTCTAACCGAAGTACAAAAACTCCAATTTCTTTTCCAAAAGTTGTCGGAGTAGCACTCTGACCATGAGTTAAAGACAACATTGGCTGTGCAGCGTTATCTTTGGCAAGTGAAGTTAGCTCGCTCAGTACATTATTCAAATATGGCAAAACTGAATTATTGACACCTTCCCGATAACAAATTGTAAAACTAATATTGTTCACATCCTCGGACGTCAAAGCAAAATGAACAAATTCGGAATATTTTTCAATTCCAGTTTCTTTGATTTTAGATTTGATCCAGTATTCTACAGCTTTGACATCGTGATTAGTAGTCTTTTCAATTTCTTTGATCTCTGAAGCATCTTGTTCTTTAAAGTTTGTGATTAAATTAGTCAAAAAACCAACTTCATCATCTGTAATTTCAATCTTAAAAACATTGTTTTTGGATAAGGAGATAAAGTATTCAATTTCAACCTTAACTCGATTCTTGATTAGTGCAAATTCAGAAAAATATTGGGAAAGCTTCAAGGTGATAGATTCATACCGACCATCAATCGGACTAACAGAAGTTATAGACATTGTTCAATGTTGTTTGAAATATATAATTTGGTCAAACTAAATTGTAAATGCTGTAAAATTAGCTAATCTTTCAGTAATGCATTGTATTTCTTGTTCTATTAGATTCATTAATTCTTCATTGTTTGCTGTAGGTTCAAGATTTGTAACTCTTTCTGTTGATTTATACTCAATCTATTTTAAATTTCGGATTAGAAATCACCGATTGTCATCCTGAACTTGTTTCAGGATCTAGAGAACGAGTAATCAAAACAAAAATGCAAATCCGATATTCTAAGTGTGAAAAGTATAAGATTAATTAATTCACTGACTAAACCTTATAAACCCCGTCAATAAAAATAATATCATCGTTAATTTTTACTTCATTAGTTGCAAGGAATAGATCGACATGAAACCTTGATTTATGTGCAGAAATACCCTCTTTTTTGTACACGCTGTGTTTTTCACCCAAGGACAAATGTACCCCAACAATTCGCTCAAAGGCTGTAATGTCTCCAAGTGGTATGTCTTTTCGCATTGCTCTATTAAGTCCAAATCCAATTTCACGGATAATCGGTCGTTCAATTTCTTTGATTTTGGCAATTACATCTAGGAATTCTGGAGCTACATTTTCCGACCAACTCGACACCTGCCCGTCAGTAATATCTATCCGAAAAGGCTCTGGCATAATTATCTCAAATTTAGCATTAGCAAATGCATATACATAAAATGAACCATTCATTGATTCCAAAATCTTTGCTTCTGTAAAAACCTCACCAATCGGAAAAGTTCCACCTATATTCTCTATTCCTGTATAGTCTCCCGTATTAAGTTTAGGAATTTCGATTTGACCTTCAATTCTAAGTTCTGTAAAATTAGTTTTGTTTTGAGTTCGTATAACTAATTCTTGACTGTTTGCGAGTTTGGACTGAAGCCAAGGACCCATTGTGTGGTACCACTCTTTGTCATAAGCAATCGAATCAATATAAGATTCCCACGTTTCAGGATTGTTTCTATATAAATGCAAGTGTTCAATTACTTTGAGTCTGAGCTTAAAAAGGTGTATTCTAATCCTAAAATCATCCAATCTAAAACTGCTGCTTTGCAACATTACAACCAGATCAGAAGGTGAATAATCATCAAAAATTGCAATAATCTCCTCTTTGGTAGAGCTGTCAAAGTCAACAAACCTTGCATCTGGCAATGCGTTACGATATGCAGCTGTAAGAATATTGGTTAATTCGTTCTGAGTATCAAAAATCACAAGAGCTTTGTTGAACTTAGAATCGAATTTGATTGAATGTGTCAAAATATCATTGACATTGAGGGTTGCTGTGGTTATTAAGAGTTGTGACATAGTTTAATTATTTTTGGTGAGATTATTGCTTTTACTTTTCAACATAAGCTTATGGTATTTAGATTGCTTTCCAATTCTAATTCTAATTATTTCTTATTCAGTTTAAAGTTGCTAAAAAATTTCATTTGCAAATATTTGAATTTTACTTTAAAAAAAACATGAATTAACAATTACAATTTAGATAATCCGTATTTAAGT
>JAYTWQ010000023.1:0-2481 GCA_043743355.1 bacterium
CCACCATTCCCACCAGTAAGATTAATTGTAATGACTCCATTATTATAATTATTATTCACATTCGAGTTCTGGTTCGGATTCTCGTCAGATGGTTTTTGAAGTCCATTTTTCCAGTCGTTCAAACGCGCTTGTGTATAATTGCCAAAATAGCTTGTGAAACCTTCAGGATACTTGAACAGATTTCGATTCTGTAAGCAAAATTGAAGGTCATAAACGTCTTTGCCAGACTGACCTATTGACCATGAACGATTTTTTAGTTGTTCACAATAATCTCCACTTCCAGAATTTTGCGTATTTTGACTTCCAGTAATGTTGCTATTGTCCCAACCAGTGACTTGATTGGTGGATTGGAATGATTGACCCAAATACCAGTCGTTGCAGTTAACTTTGAATCCTCCATTATTACAATCTCGAAGATTACCACAGTCAAATACATAGCCATCGATTCGTAAATTGCACATCGAAACAGGAAAGCTCATATGGAGGTGCACGCCTTCAGAATAAAAAAAGCAATAGCCTTGATTAAAATATCCTTGTTGCTGAAAAATTCTACCTATAAATTCTCCTTGTTTGACTATTTTGTGTTGACCTTCTGTTAAGCCGACTGTATCTCCAGCCATGTGAACAAACCTGAACGAATCTCCATTATCCAATTCTAGATTGAGGATTGTTTGATTGCCAACTGAACAGCCACGAGTTAGATTACCTCCAGCAGGGGCAAATATCTCGCCAGAACCACTGGTCGGAAAAAAATCAAAGGCAATACCTTTATCATCTGTATGCATGCCTTGCAATCCTGATTTCCAAGTTTCCCCTGATCGAAATGGAAGTTTGTAATTGTCAGATTTTTGTGCTGCGTTGGTTGTCAATAATAAGGATGAAAAAATACTTAGAATCGAAAAGACTACAAAAGAAAATCTAAAAATGTTTTTGTGTGTGAATATATGTTTGATATACATAAGAAAGAGTACGATGAAATTTTCTGTATTTCTATTGCACTTCTTGTTAATCAAATACTGTTTTTATTTAACTTTGGAGTTATATTTATTATAACACCCTTTTTTTTACCAGTCAAATTTGACATAAAAAACCTACTGAACGAGCATTTTATCAACGCTATGACACTATTCTATGGACTCGGAAACAACGAAAACAAATATCTAAAAACAAAACACAATATAGGTCGAATTGTAATAAAAACTTTGGCACAAAATTTGGGACTTATTTTTACAGAAAGTAAAGGCTGTTATCATGCCAAGAATTCAGATTTTTGGTTTGTTTATACTAGTGGATTCATGAATAATTGTGGAATGCCACTTGCTGAACTACTCAAATATCATAAAGTTGATATTCATACAAATTTTAATCTGATAATTGTTCAAGATGATTCTGATCAAATTGTAGGTAATTCCAAGCTTTCGGTTGGAGGCGGCAGTGCTGGACATAATGGAATAATTAGTGTTTATCGAGAAATGACTTTTTTGGGAATGGAACAAAATCGAATATGGCGACTCAAAATTGGAATTCGTCCAGAGACTAACAAATTGAAAAGCGAAACTTTTGTACTCACAAAGAATAGTGATGAAGATATAAAAAGCTTAGAAACAGTCGCAAAAAAAATTATCAAAAGTTTGGAGATAATCAAAAATTATGAGTTTGATAAATTTCAGAAAGTTATTAATACAAAAAGTTGAAGCTAAAGTTGACATTACTTACAATTCCAAATTTAATTAGAGTATAAAAATTATTCCAAAATGGTTCTCAGCTTTGAAAATCCGGTGGGTAGAAAAAAATTCTATCTAATTGTCAGCATTATTGTGGCAGTAATTTTGGTATTTTATCTCGGCATTCTGTATGGTCAAAAAGAAAACTTTGTTAACAACTTGCAACCAGAAATTACTTCAAAACTTTCCAGTGGATACCAAGAAAATATTTTGACCAAAATTAAAATTCGTGACATAGTTGCTTTCCCAGATTCTAAAGATTCTATTTCTGTAGGTAAACTCTATTACTCTATTAATGGTGACAAAACAGATTTGCTTTTTAGGATCGAGTCTAGTCCTATCAAGATAATTAACTCCGAAACCAAAAAAGATAAGGAGATTCCGCTTGAACTAAGTGTAGATATAGCTTCTAGGACTCCAGATGGACTTGATTTTGAATATACTAATATTGGCAAAATAAAATTAGCAGCAAACAACAAAAAGCAATTGCAAGGAGATTTTTCAGCAGTTGTAGATTTTAGTCTTGATATTAAAACTATCAAAAATTCTCAACGAATTGTATTCCGTCCTTTAAATCCTGAACAAGAAAATATTTATTTTGACAAAAACCCAAGCTTACCACTCAAAGTAAGAGGTGAAGAAGGTAAGGTAAGTCCTAAGCCAGCACCATATTTCTTTATTGAAATCTAAATTTTAGTGTTATTAATGTCAAATAATCTCGAACTACTTCTAACCAACCTTAACGATCGTCAAGCTG
>JAYTWQ010000024.1:0-2646 GCA_043743355.1 bacterium
CCCCCATTTGTTGGTCGTGCTTATCCACACTCGATGTACAAACTTGGTAGTTCTATTATGACTATCCACAAATTCACGACTAGAGGTTGAAAGAAAAGAATCTACAGCTGGTTTGTCTATTGTAGCACTGTCTTGGTAGCACTTACATTGAATAGCCCAAAAATCACCTTCGTTGGTTTCGGCAACAAGATCAATTCCAGTGTCCTTACCTCCAAATGCTTTATTGAATGGGAACTCTGACCATATCCAAACCTGTTTGAGCTTGTTTGCATAAGTCGGATCGGTCATGAGATATGACTTCATTAATCTTTCGAATCTGTCTCCTTTATCTCTCTCAGAGAATGAAAATGAACGGTATTTTGTTAGAACTGTTTGGAATTGGTTTGAAGACATAAGTGTGATTAATAATTTGTTTTATAATTGAGTCGAATGCTAAAATAAACCTTCCATTCCTCGACCAGTCATCCCACCCAATCTTTTTTGTATTTCCTCATCACTTGGTAGTAGGGCTTTCATATCTTCGTCTAACTCGCTATATTGCTTGCTGCTATTGATTGTCATTACGCCGATTGGCGATGGATAAGTGTCTAACAAATATTCTACCAAAACTCTGTTTTTGTCTTTACAGACTAATATTCCAATAGTTTTATTCATGTTTGGTTTTAGTTTTGTATTATCTATAATTGCCATATAGCCTTGAATTTGTCCTAGATGTTCAGGTTTGAACTTGGTGGCTTTGAGTTCCATAGCTATATAACAGTTCAGTTCCAAATGATAAAATAACAGATCAACAAAAAACTCATCATTTCCAACAACAAGCCGAACTTGCCTTCCCACAAAACTAAATTTACCATCCATTGAAAGTAAAAAAGCGTTCAAGTTTTGCATAATACTATCTTCAATATCTTTTTCTGCAAATGGATTCTCTCCATTAATAAGCTCGATGCCCATATCATCTCTAAAGTCAAAAGTCACTCGTTGTTTTAGCTTTTCATCGACCTTCAGTGTTCTATCAAAATTATTCTGTGCTAACAAGCTGTTTTGGAACAAATTTCTTTTAATATTATCAGTCAAATCATATTTCGACCAGCCGTTATTAATGGATTTTTTGATATAGAATTCAGCTTCTAATTTATCTTTACACTTGTCCAAAATAACCTTATTATTACTCCAGCTAATTTGGGCAACCAATGTCTGCCCGATTGCACTCTCCGAATAAGTTTCATAAAACTGTCTCATATATTTGAGATCTCGGAATGAGAATCCTGTAACTCCAGGGAACTCAGTCTGTAAATCTTTAGCTAAGTCTTCAATAATTTTTGAACCCCAATTTGAGGCTTTTGCTTTTTCACTAATAATCTTGCCTAAATCCCAAGCCATCATTACTCTTTCGGCTGAAAAGGCTTTGAGTGCGTTGTATTGAGCTGTTCGTATTCTACTATAAAGCTCGTGTAGGGTAGATTGATATTTTGGAGTAGTTAGGTCTGTCATATATATAAATAGTATAGAATGAATTGTTAGGTTTGTTCAAGTTATTACCTAAAAAGTGTAGGGGTTTGTAATGGGTTTGGATTTTTGCAACCAGTGGATGCCCTAAATATTATTCAAACTAGCTTTGACACGACCGATGATTTTCATATTTTCAAAATCAATGGTGTAGGGTGGTTGTACTTCAAAGTTATAGCTTGTCAATATGTATTTGTTTTCATGATTCTTGTCCTTTGAAACATTTTTGATTACGAGTTCTTGATTATCCACTAGTACCAAATATGTCTTGTTATCAATAATTTCTTTGTCATTTTTATCAACCATTACAAAACTCCCTTCTGGAAAATTTGGAGCCATAGAATTACCTTTGATCTTCACAACCATTCCAAAAGAAGTATCAAAATCCATTAATTGACTAGGAATCTGTACTGTTTGATCTGGATAATCAATTAAAATTCTACCATCTCGTCCGCCTTGGGCCTCGAGGTATGGAACCGTAGAGATCCCCTGCTCTACTTGAGAAAGTACAATATAGTCGGTAGGATTACTTGGATTAATCTTGAGATATCCTTTCTCAACTAGTCGTTGGATATGATATTTGACATTACCTCTGCTGGATATATTCAACTCTTGAGCCATCAGATCCAAAGTTTTACTTTCTTCCCTATTTTTTAAATATACTAAAAGACGATTTTGAACATCAGTTAGTTTTGGAGTTTGAGATTTGAACATCATAATAATATTAATAATGAGACAATATTAACAAACTGTCAATGTACTAAAAATATTAGTACGAGCAAAATATATACCTATTGTTAGCTCAAAACCTCCACAAACTCAGGAATAAAGTACAATTTTTCACGCCCTGCTTTGCGGCTTGCGAAGTGACCTTGCTCAAGCATCGTTTCAAGATATCGACTTGTTATTAAAGCTAATTTTTTAAACAACTTGACAGTTATTATTATTGATGTTACAATTTATGGGTATAAGAGATCTAATGCGGAGCGTTGGGTCTTTTTTCTTATGGCATTTTATGGATATACAAACATATCTTTATCCGCAATTTTACTTTTAATCAGTTCAAATTGTATTTCATTGCCTGAAGTTTTTGGTTTCAAACCAATATATCGTCGACCGATTGGAGTTACAAGTAAATCA
>JAYTWQ010000025.1:0-3498 GCA_043743355.1 bacterium
AGGAATGAATCTTGAACGACGAAACAAATTGATCGAAATTATACTACATAATCTTGGAAAATGAGATAATCCATCCTCTTAAAAATGGACATTAACTCGTAAGTTTCTAATATTCAAAATTCGGAACAAACGAATCCTTGACCAATTCCACAATGGCTTGAAAATCTTCGTATTCTAATACTTCTTTTTCGATTAAGGAATTAGCAATTGAGTCAAGGCTAGATCGGTATTTGGTAATTATTTCTTTACAATTGTTATGACAGACCTCAAGGATTTTTTTGACTTCGAGGTCAATTTTGTTACCCATTTCTGAACCGTAGCTTGTAGATCCAGATTTGTCGTCGTAGCTCATTGAGCTTTCTTGGAGTGACATTGGTCCGAGCTTACTCATTCCATACTTGGTTACCATGTTACGAGCGATTTCGGTTGCTTTGGCTAGGTCGTTGGAACCCCCAGTTGTAATATCCCCAAAGATCTTTTCTTCGACTGAATATCCCCCAAAAAGAACTGTTATCTCAGACAAAAATTCTAATTTGGATCTGGTCATCGAATCTGTTTCGTCATCGGTATTGAATGTATAACCAGCAGCTCGACCTCGAGGAATTATAGTGATTTTTTGGACTTTCTTTGCTTTCTTTAGAACTGTTGCAGCTATTGCGTGTCCCGCTTCATGGAATGCAGTGAGTTTCTTTTGTTCTTCAGTTACGACTTTGGTTTTGAGTGACGGACCTAACATTACTTTTTCAATTGCTTCTCGTAGAATATTATTGGTAATTCTAGTTTCTTTTTCTCGTACTGCAAGAATCGCACCCTCGTTCAAAACATTCATAAGATCAGCGCCAGAGAATCCTGCCGTTCGTTTGGCAACTATTGACATATCTATATCTTCAGCTAATTTTTTGTTTTTTGAGTGAACTTGCAATATTAATTCTCTCTCTTTTCTGTCTGGACTGGTAACTGTGACTTGTCGATCGAACCGCCCTGGTCGCAATAACGCCTGATCCAAAACATCAGGTCTATTAGTCGCCGCAAGTACAATTACAGATTCGTTACCTTCAAATCCGTCCATCTCAACCAAAAATTGATTCAAAGTCTGTTCTCGTTCATCGTTACCGCCACCTGTTCCCTGACCTCGCTTTCGACCAACTGCATCGATTTCATCAATGAATATTACACAAGGTGCTTTCTTTTTGGCTTCTTTGAACAGATCTCGCACACGGCTCGCACCAACTCCAACGAACATCTCGACGAACTCCGAACCCGAGACGTATAGGAAAGGTACATCGGCTTCTCCTGCAACAGCTTTTGCCATTAGAGTTTTACCATTGCCTGGTCCACCAATTAACAAAACTCCACGAGGTATTTTGGCACCCATGTTAGTGTATTCTTCTGGACGCTTGAGAAAATCTACGACTTCAAGCAATTCCTGCTTTGCTTCTTCATTACCCGCAACATCAGCAAAAGTTTTCTTTTCTTCACCGCCTACATCCATGTATAGTTTGGCTCGAGAATTACCAAAACTCATCTGTTTGCCGCTCGTCTCAGCCAGTTTTCGAAGTAAAAAATACCCTAGAATACCAATAGAAAGTATAGAAAATAGAAAAGAGCTATCAAGTCCATCAAATATTTTTTGGAGGGCGGATTTTTCTTTTTGGGTGTAGATAATTTTACCATCTTCTGAGCCAATCTCGATTTTGTCTGACTCTTTTAGACCTGAACTAATTGTTTGGAGTGTTGATTCTAATGGAGTTCCAGGGATTAGTTTATAATCACTCTTAATAACATCTTTTCTGTCTTTGACAGCTGGATTTTTGTATATTTCAACAGCCGCTAGATCTTTGTTTTCACTTATTTCAATTTTACTGACTTTTTTGGCACGAATGTCAGATACTAATTCAGAGAATTCTTTTGGCTTGTTTTGACCAGAAAGACTTTTTGATATGTCAGAGTTAAAACCTAATATGACAATAAACACCATTGTCAAAGCAAGTAATGTCAAAAGATTAGGTAACCACACTTCATATTTATTCTTTGGTTTTTTGGGTGAGTTCGGCATTTTATTGAGATTCAGTTTGGGACCACCAGCATTTTGATTCATTTTCAAATATTACAAAAATTACATGTCGTTGTCAAAAATTGTACAAAAAAAACACCTTTGTGGGTGCTTTGGCTATTTTTATTTAGCATTAAAAATGAATTTCAAGTGTTTCATTATTACTAAATAATAAATTCAATTTTGATACTGAAATTTATTCGGTCATCTTGAGCGAAACGAAAGATCTGTTGGTAGTATTGAGCAAATATTTTACTTTTGCTGTAAAACTCATAGCAGATCTTTCGCTATGCTCAAGATGACGGTTGAGGTGTGGTTCAAAGAAAGCCAAGAACTAAAATGGCATTTGAACGTTAATCGAATCAATGTCGATTTCTGGAACTGAACCGCTAGTATCATCGTTAGAAGAAGACTTGGAACTGGTGGATGGAGCTGACGGAGCTTGAGTATTAATTCTTTCTGCATCAACTCTACTGGTTAATAGCTCGATGTCAGAGACTGTTATATCGGTAGCGTATCCCTTTGTACCATCTGGCTTGTCCCATGATCGATTTTTTAGCTTTCCAGAAGCCATAATTTTGTGACCTTTTTTGACATATTTCTCGATCAAGTCTGCTGTTTTGTCCCAGGCATTAAGATTAAAATATTGTACAACCTCTGTTCCGTTCTGGTCTTTGCCATCGTTAATGGCGAGTGCAAAAGATGCGACTTTTTTGCCAGTGGCTGTGGTTTTGATTTCTGGATCTTTGGTTAGATTTCCGATTAGCATTACTTTGTTCATAATAAAATAAAATATATAAATTGTTTAGTTCCGAGTTTCCTCAGAGTTAGTTTCTTCTAATGGTGTTGTATTTGGAATTGTTGGCATTTCGCCACTTGGAGTTTTGACAGTTTTATTTTTGGAGAATTGAAGTAGCACCATGAATAACAAATAACCAGTAAGTTCGTAAACGAACCAAAAAATTGCGAGGTGGATCATTAATCTACTCCAATCAAAAACTAAAGTGTTATTATCTTTGCTAAGAATGTAAATACTAAAGAAAACTAAAGTTGCAAAAAACGATAAAAACCGACCAACAGTTTCTTCCATTCCCGAAAAATAATTTTTGATCATAGTTATTCGATTAAGAATATTAAGGGTATTTTTGTCAACTCAATTTAGTTTGACAAATCCAAAAAACTGCGATAAGTTTGATATATTCTCATATTCGTTGAGAGTAAAATATTATTTATGAAATTTAAACTTCCAGAAGTAGTTTTCGCTTCAGTTGCTACGATATCGTTAACTCAAGCATCAGCTTTTTCGATAGAAAATACACTAAAAACAGAAAAACAAGACACTATAACCCAACTCAACCTTGATCGTGAAAAAAACACAAATCCATTTTCAAATATTCTAGATTATTGGATATTACTTCAAAATACCCGGGTATCGAATACTACAC
>JAYTWQ010000026.1:0-7628 GCA_043743355.1 bacterium
GAAACCTTAACAACAACTTGTGATAATAATGGACAGTTCCGAGTTGTACCTACAATTGTGATCCTGGATGGCTCATACACAGTCAATGTAACTAGTACCAAGAATGCCAATCAATCAGGATTTCAGGTGACTAGAACTGATACTGGAATTGTTGATACTTCAACCTTTGTGACAATTAATCCTCTAGTTGGTCTAGCCAGATTCGGAGATGCTAATAATGCCGTAAGATTCACAGGTACTTGCGAACCTACCGCTACTTTGAGAAGCAACCTTGTAGATAATAATGGTTACAATATCAGTCCCATAGCTTTTTGGCCTGGTATCGTATGCCCTGCGAGTGGAGTTTATGCAATTGATAAATATATCTATAACCAAGCGTATAACTTTAAGATCGTGTCGATTGACTCTGTTGAGAATACAGCCACTGCGACACTATCAGATTCAACATTCCTCGTGAATATTAATGCAGCTGCAATTAGTACAGACAAAACCCCTACACTAACTGGACAATGTTATCCAGGTTCTAATCTGTTATTCAAGATTAACCTGACTGGTGAAGAGTTCAGTACAATCTGTCCAGCCTCTAATAACTACTCTATCTCTCCATTAATGGATATTGAAGATGGTACATATATTGCATCTGTCACATCAACTCTTGCTGGCACTCCTACCGTCACGGCCACAAAGACAGCTCGTATCAAAGCAACCACTTTTGCGACTATCAATACAATCGACCCTAGCCCAACTGCCAATCCATATATTACTGGAACTTGCGAACCTGGTTCAACAATTAAATTAACAATTGCTCCAACCAGTGAAATCATTAATACAAATTGCGTTAATACTGGTAATTACACTGCATATGCTACATTACCTATTTTTAATGGTCAATATACTACTACAGTATTAGCCACAGACACATTAGGCAATCAGTTCACCAGAACCCAAAACGGAATAATTAATTCTAGTGTAGTCACGACCGTTATCATTCCACCAACTGGATCTAATAACTTCCCAACAATCAACGGAATCTGTGAACCTAATTCAATACTTAAGTCAACTATATTCCCAACAGGAGAAATATTCAATCAAACATGTCCATCCGTCACTACCCTATCTATCAATCCAGACATTATACCTGTCAACAGATTAGGCGTAACTGCGGGACGATACAAAATTATTCCTACTCAGAGTATTCCAGAAGGTAATTATTCAGTACAAACCTTTGCAACTGGAAGTCTAGGTAACACTGCATTAGCCCTTGGTACTGGGGTTGTGGATACAAGTACTATTGTTTCTATTGATGTACCAGTCACTTCGACCAACTCTAGACCAGTCTTTACGGGTAGCTGCGAAGTTGGAGCAACCCTGAGTATTATCGTTACCTTACTTCCTTCTAACACCGCCAACCAGACACTACCTTCATTTGTTTGCAACAGTACAGGAACATATTCAGTGACACCAGTTAATATTATTCCAACTGGTGACTACCGAGCTGATGTAACAGCAACAGACATTTATGGTAACATTGGTATTGCAAACGATACTGGTAATATACTATCAAACTCATCATTTGTAACTATTAGTGTACCAGCAATTACTAATGATAATACTCCAACTATCAATGGTACCTGTGAAATCGGTGCTAGTTTGGTCATCAAAGTATACAAAATCGTTATTGTAAATTCTGCGCCTATTGCTCAATTATCCGAAACATTAAGTCCAATAACATGTCCAAATACTGGAATATACTCTACAGATCCAACAATTAGTTTACCTGATGGACCATATTCAGCGACTGTTGATTCCATTAATCTTAATAATATTTTGGCTAATGCTCGAGCATCTGGAATAATCGACACTTCAACCATCGTCACTATCTCAGTACCTGAATTGACAACTGATAATACCCCCCAAGGTACAGGTACATGTGAAGTAGGAGCAAGTGTGATTGTTAAATATTACACAGGCGCATTGATCGTTCCTAACACTGCAAACTTAATTCAAACACTTCCATCCTTTGTATGTGATAATACTGGAACCTATGCTGTGTCACCAACTACAGTACTTGCAGATGGACCATATTCAGCTATTGCTAACGCAACTGACATAGCTGGTAATACAGCCAGTGCTGTTGATAATGGTATCATCGATACATCAACATATATAACTGTATCGGTACCACCAACCCCAGATCCAAGAACAAAACCACCAGTAACTGGTACATGTGAACCTAATGGAATAGTCACAATTAGTATCACAACAGGTAGCCCATCTACGACTGTAATTCAAACATTACCGACCTTTACATGTAATTCATCTGGAACATTTACCGTAATTCCAGTTACTGATATTCCTACTGGTTCATATTGTGCTCAAGGTGTAATAGTTGACAGCGCAGGTAATACGGCTAGTGCTGCTCCAAGTTGTGGAATTGTCACTGTAATTACAACAAGTTCTTCGTCATCTACATTAAGTAGTTCTTCAACAATAAGTTCGTCTTCAGCTACTCCACTTTCATCGTCCTCAGTAGCAATCTCTTCGTCATCCAAAATTGCCTCATCGACCACAACACCTATCATTCCTACAGGTAACGTTACAGGTATGGTTCGAGATCCATTCCCAACGATCATTGTTATCAATAATCCTGTTTCTACATGTACAACAGCGTCCTTCCAAGGATACGGTTCATTAGTTGTGATTACTGGCAAAATAGTTAATGGAAACTTTGTGTCTAATCTACCAACACCTCCTAACGCAATTCAAATTATTCCGCTCGATTCAACCTTAGGTACTTCTACTGGTATAATCAAGATGCCAGGATGTGGAATGGATATCATTATTACAACTAACTTCATTCCATTTCCTACAGCTAGTATTACTGGTCTTCGAGGATCACCATTCCCTCCACTTGTTGTAATTGACAATCCCGTCACTACTTGTGCAGCTGTTACCTTTCAGCCTTTGGGATCTACAACCTTAATTCTAGGTAGTGTAGTTAACGGCAACTTTGTTCCAGCAGTTGGTCAGATTATTCCACTCGATGCTATCCTCGGTACAAGTTCTGGTATATTGAATCAAAGTAGCTGCGGTATTAATGTTAATGTAGTTACTCAATTTGGCGATCCTATAATATCTTCTTCTGTTATAGTTAGTTCATCAGTAATTAGTTCTAGCTCTAGAGCGATTTCTAATTCTATTTCTAGTTCGTCAACTCCTGGCGGTGTGATAATTATTAATCCAAGACCACCAACTTCAGCTATTCTAGTTGTTCCACTATCTCCAATCCCAGCACCTAAGAATCCAACTATTACAATCAACGATCCTTATCTATGTAAAGATGATATCTATGGTTCTGTGACTTCTCAAGATAACACTAAAGCAACTGTAACAATAAGGTTGACTCGATTAGATTCAATTAATTCAGATTCAGTTGCGACTCAAAACTTCTTAACCTTCAACCCGAGCATCGACAAAGATGGAGACTACCGAATCGTAATAGATCACACTAATTCAAATACCAGAAACTATATTCCCGAAGGAATGTACAAGGTTGAGTACAAACTCAAGATAGATGGCCTTGTTGGGTTCACAGTATCAGAACAGCTACTAGAAGGCAAACCATATAATGCCTATATTATCCATCCAGACAACTGTAACCCACCAATATTAGTTCCATTCACTAACATTGAATTACCTCGAACTGGAGGCGCAATAGCTGGTCAATTCGCAGTGTTGATAATGTTAATCATTGGAATGGTATGGACGGGAGAAACAAATGATAAGCTAAAAAGAAAAAAGATAAGGTAAGATAAAAATAACTTTCTAAAATTTAGAATCAAATTTAAGTGTTAAAATTGCCCAAAAATACTTAAACTTAAAAACGGAGAGAATATTCTTATTTAACTTTCTAATAGTAAAGTATTGGGTAGCAATTCATTAACACTTGTCCCCATTGTAACAAAAATAAAGCCTTTTTGGAATTCGAAAATCAATGTATTTTAGTTTGCCATTCTTTTCTAGGTCGATAATCTTGTTGCCGTCTGCGTCTATTTTTCTCAAAAATTCATTAATCCTCCTAATCTGATTATCGCTATCAAAAACTTGTGAATCAAACAAAAGCTTCGTACCGTTCTCTGTCAAAAAGAAAATATCCGAATCAACCAGAGAAGGAATTGAAGTCGAAACCACTTTTAGTTCATTCTCTTTCAGCACTGGCCAAAGTTTTTGAATCAAATCGAATTTGTTAATTTGGACTCTATTATTCCTAAAACTTACATTCTTGAGCGTTGGCGAATCATTATTTTGTTTGTCTTGAAAAGATACCTGATATGGTTTTTCAACCGTCACCAGATTTTCCCAGATCCCTGCATCGTCGGATGACACAACATCCCCATCAGGACTAACCCTCCAATATTTTTGCTCGTTGTTTTCCTTGACCGAAAGAGTCACTGCAATTGGATTAGTGTTGATTACAAGAGACACTTTGTCTGGCCAAGTTCGATTTTCTAATCTAACATCTTTCACATCAGGAATTATTACTTTGGCAGATGTAGTAAGAGTTTGAGAATTAAGGAACCAATATTGATTGTTCGGTATAAAACCAAAAACCTTATTCTTTTGTAGGGAATTAATCAAAAAATTAGTTTGAGTCTGGCTTAGATAGCTATTTTCTCCAAAACGAATATCATAACTTTTGATCAAAAAAAATGTATCAAAAAAGGACAAATAAATTACAAAAATCAAAACAAAAGCGATTATCGATCGAAGAATATTCTTGTTAATCTTACGAAGGATATGAAAATTAACGAACCAAGAATTGATTTCTCTGAACCATGCAAAGTCGTATTTAGTTTTTTTCCAGTCATGAAATTGATCAGTTATTTTTGACCAAAAATTAGGAATTGTAACTTTTGATTTGGCTGGCTCAAATACTTTGTTTGTCTGTTTTTCAATGTTAATCTTGGATTTGTCTGGCTCAAATACTTTGGAACGGGAAACATAACCCAATGATTTTTTGTTTGAGCTAAATATTTTTTTGGAATTAAATTGAGATTTTTTTATCATTGTTTTTTCTGTCTCAAATATATCTGTGGATTATAAGTTAGTCAAATTTTAATAAGCTCAAAAAAAACTTTCGCTGCCAACCTGTTCTTCTATCTTGCCTGGCACTGGTTCATCTACGGTAATCTGCTTTAGAATATGCAAATCGTAATATTTTAAATCTTGTCTTTTGAGAATTTTTTGGAAGAGTTGGTTGGTGAGTCTGACATCATTCATACAATAATCAACTAGATTCGCCCATTTGCCTTCACTGTGGTAATGTCTGTATACTGAGAATGAATCAGTTTTCATGTCTTCATCAAAGTTAGCACGGCAAAGATCGTCCAGCTTTAGTTTGAAACCAATCTTTTTTTCTACTTCTATCATAATATCATAACTCGGCAGAGATAACAGATTTTTTTCGGAATATTTTTGGAGGACAGGCAAATCAAACCATAGATGATTGTAACCAATTACAAGATCACAGTGTATCAACAGATCCAAAAAAACTTTTACATCTTTTTCAAAAAAAGCCAAATATTCCCCTTGCCCGTCATTCATCCAGCTAACGAAAGCTCCAATAACTGTAGCCTTGAATTCTTTGGTATCTATTCTATCTAGGTTCGACGGGCTGTATGTTTCGATGTCAAAAACTATATAATTCATATTATCTTCTCATCATTCCAGTTGGCTGCATTAATTCCGAAGTATAGGTCCACATTCCTGAAAATACTACAAAAAGTAAAATAAGTAGGCACAAGAGAGAAACCAAATTCATAGCGATTCCAATTTTGAAATTCCAGCTTTTAATATATCTAACGCTTCCCGCAATCCTAGACAAAAGCCAAACGCAGCCTACAACAAAGATTGTTGGTGAAAAGCTCTTGGTCAATATATCACCGCCCGAATTCATGGCTGAGACTATAAAAATAGGAAGAAACACTACAAAGTTTTCAATCATATTGAGATGAGCTCTGAACGCCCTTTCAAAACCTTCATGACCTGTTGTTGCGGGAGCTTTAATTTTGTGCTTGCCTCTAGCGATTGAGACATTAGTGGACAGGACTTGAATAAAAATAGCAGAAAGCACTATAACTAGACTGATTCCTACGGTGTTGGAGAATTGATCAAACATAAATAAATAATTACCTATTGATATTCGAGCGTTTGGTGAATTTGGTCAAGTTTGATGAGTTCAGTATTAATTTTCATATGAATATATTATTTTTTATTTTGGCTTGGATGAACCTCATCGTAGCAAGCTATGAAATATTAACTTAGTTCAAGGTCACCAAATAAGTTACTAGTCTAATTTCTTAAAATTGCTTTTTAATCATTCTCATAGTTCATCCCCTGTTTCTTGATATACCACTGTATTTGTTTTTCTGCTCCAAACTTAGAAATTGTGTTAAAGTATTAACTGCTTGTCCAAAATTGACCGTTCATTAGTTTTTCCTTCACTTCAGGATTTGATTTGAAAACTTCTCTTGATGTAATTGATTTGATTGTTCTTACAATTTTTGTTGGTGAAAGCATGCAGCAAGCTTTGAGGAATCATAAATGATGATTTACACATATAATTTTGTTAGCTTGACTTTAATTCAAAATCAAATCTATAATTAAGAAGATAATTTATTTATGTCGTTGATATTAATTAGTCTTTTTTTTATTGTTTTATTTGGCTTTTTGAGTGCTTTGAATCTTAGTTTTTCTATCTATAACTGGGAAAAAAATCGAGTGGATGAAATTACCAAGAATTTTGTACCGCAAGAGACTAACAATATCATGGCTAATAGAGCAGAGTATTCCAGCTCAATCCAAACGACAGACGCATCCAAATTCAAAAAGAAAATGAAAATTCCAAAAAAAATTGGGGACTTTTATCAAAGTTCAATGGTTGTTTTGAGTAAACAAGACTACAAAGGATGGTTCAACAAATTTTTGTTTAATCTTAAGAAGGTTGTCTCTAACTTTGAACTATATTCAAAATATTCTTTGAATTATGTATTGAAATTGATCAAAAGAAAAGATGATTCGATTACTGAGACTGAGGTTGATGTAGAGTCCGTTGACAACATTCATGAGACTGTAGAAAAAGTCAAATCACTTTCAAAGCCACCTTCATCATTCTTAAATAGGGATGAATTGATTGATGTAAAGGAAGTAACAAGAGAGTCAGAAAAATCTAATAACGCAACAATTGATATGGTTGCAGACGACAAAATTACAAAGGATAAAAATATTTATAATAGGCTTGAAGATGTTATTTTAGAAAAGTTAAAATCTAATGGGATGGATTGTTGGCCTGTTTGGATGGAGCTCGCCGCACACTATGAAAAATATAAAGAATTCGATAAGGCAATAGAAATTTTTGCAATGGTTATGAAAAACTCTAAGGGTTCAGAAAAAAACATCGCAAAAGATAAACTAATTGCATTAAGCTAACTATTAAGTATTGACCGAAAAGACTTTTTTTACTTAGCTAAAACAATGAGCTTGAATAATTTTTGTAGTAGATGCGGAAGTGACAAATTATCATTCAACAGCCCAATGTTTTTATGTAACTCGTGCGGTTTAGAAATATA
>JAYTWQ010000027.1:0-9688 GCA_043743355.1 bacterium
AATTAAGAATTTATACTGAGAATATTATCATTATACTTGTTTTACTTGTGTTGGTCAATTAAAAAAGGAAATCAAATCAACTATTTTTACCGTGTTGCCAGATTATGTATCTCACGAAGGCAAATCCACCGAAGGAGCAGTTCCTGGAGATAATTGTGACATAGGTAATCTCGAAAAAATGTATGATTGTGGTATGATTGGACCTCCAAAAGGATTTGTAAAACAAGAGTATCAAACAGAAGGCGTAAAGTTCATGGCTACGATTTATGGTACTAGAAAAGGTGTGAAGAGTGAATACAAGTTAGAAATTCAAAAAGTTAAGAACCTTGATAATTTGTATATCGACAATAAAGGTATGCAACTATATTTGATTCCGAAAGATAAAAGTATACCACCAACTAATTTTGATCAAGGAAATGTCAATATTTATTCCGATCAAGAAAATATTCTAAAGATTAACCCGATCAAAAGTAAGGGTGCTAGAATAATAGCTTGCCCAAGTTCTAAAGTTGAATTTGCAATCAAACAAAACTTTTTGCATGGTCTAGAAACCATTGCTATCATAGGAACTGGAACTACTGAAGGTACCAACAACACAATAAAATCTAGGATTACATCTAGACAAAAAACTAATCCAGATTATCAATATGCATTCGCCCAAAAAGATAAAAACGATACTCTTATGTCTCCATCTGGTGAAGTATTAGTCAGATTTCCAGACAAAGGAATGCTTGAAACCAATTTTGAGAGTTTTTATAAAGCAAATAAATTGACTGGACCAAAAATACGTGACGCAGGATTCGTCACCTTCAAAGATGGCACCACTAAAATGCTTGATTTTCTGGACGAGTCACAAGCAGAATCAGTTGACAAAAATAAAATTGTTAATGAAGGATTGAAAGAGTACAGAGATCCAAATAAAAACATTGAATCTTTTTCAGTCACAGGATGGGCAGCGAGAGACAAAACTCATCCTTTAGCAATAAATCCTACCGCCCAAACTAGAACTGTGTATGCCTTTGATAAAGATACAAAAGAATTGTTGGGAGTAATTGCCACACCACGAATCATGTTTAGCCAAATTCCAATGTTCGTAAAGAAAGCTTATGGCGAAAATGCAGTTGGAGTCAATATGGATGGTGATTTTTATACTGGAATATTAGATCTCCGTAATATGAAAAAAGAAATGGTAGGAGGTACAGTCACCACAAGGAACACCAATATGTATTTTACCAATGCTGCGTTTTGTCTAGTTGCTCCAAACACAAAATCAAAGCCTAATCTTATGTCTGAAGAGATGGAGAGTTTAGCTTGGAAAAAATTCGAAGTTGACAGAATCAAAGATAAGCTCGTTGATCCATGGAAGCAATTAGAAGGTAGGATCGAACAATTCAAAAGAAATATTGCAAAAGGTGATCCACTCGCGATAAGTGGTTTAGTTTCAGGATTGGCTTTGGTTGGAGGCGGTGCGTCATTCGCTATTCGAAAAAAGTTGGAGAAATAATAGTATTTGGGAGAAACTGCTCATAATTGATTTATACTACTAACATACCTTCGTCATAAAATTTATCAAAGCAAGCTATTTTGGCTTTCACTTTCTTGGCATAGATCATACATGCACAGTCAAAAAAACTAATATTCTTCTTTTCAAAAGTATTGTACAGATTGTAGACTTCATTATCCCATTTTGGATTAAAGTTTATTGGATTATCAAACCTGCTTCTAACTAATTTTAGAGCTTCAATGGCTTCATTTTGAGGTAATATTCTTGAAAGGACTGTCGCCACTTCATAAAGAGTTATATTCAGAATAATAAAATCTTCAAAATTATATCGTTCAAAAATATTAGTTGCTTTTGCGTGGTTGCTGTCTATGTCAATAAATAGTGAAATTACAAAGTCAGCATCGCATAGAATTTTAGAGTTTGTAGTCATAGATTGAATTATGATTGCCAGAATAATCTCTTACAGTTCTATCACTAGGAGAAAAAGGAGTAATTTTGTTAATTTTTTTTGGTTTGATAACTTCAGAATTTTTAATTGAGAGGTTGTTTACATCATCTTTAAGCAACTTTCTAAGATATTGAGAAAGATTGAAACCTTGGGTTTGAGCCTTGAGTTTGGCTTGAGCTAGTACATCGGGTTCAATGTAGATTTGGGTTCGGGTCATTGTTTGAGACATGTGTTTAATTTTAACATATATGTTGTTGGATTGTCAATTAATTATACTCATTTTCAAAACTAGGCTTTTTATCTCAGAGTTGGTTTGTCTAATTCTGTTTGGCTGGAGTTTTATTTTTGTATGCTCATCTAAAGATATAAAATTATATTTTATCCTACAAAATACCTGAATCCAGCTAGCCATGCCGGGAATACTGTTGTACCAATGCTGACGAATTCTAGTTCTAGCCTTTGGAACTCTTGTAGTTCTCGTTCGCTCCATCCGCCTTCTGGTCCGACTAGGCAGTTATTGTTTTTTGGCTTTGTTTTAATGATTAATTTGTCTTCGTCGAGGAGGGGATTCTGAAACGATTTCAGGATGACATTTGGTTGGACTGGATATTTTGTTGAATCTGAAACAAGCGAGGTTTTGAAATTCCCCTCTTGAGGGGTGGCAGACGAAGTCTGACGGGGTGTTTGTTCGTCGCCAACCTCATTCAAATAACAGGCTAAAACACAAGGTTTGGATTCTTTCATTATTTTAGTTAATTCTTTTTTTTCGATTACTTTCAATTCGGGCAAAAACAAAGTTTCGGATTGTTCGCAGGCTCTAATCAAGATTTTGTTCAACCTTTCAATTTGGACATTTTGTTTGATTGATCTGTCTGAAAAGAATAGATTGATTGTTGCGATTCCAGCGAGTGGAGCGATTTCGCAGAGCTTTTCGAGATATGTTTTGTCGGTTATTGCTTGAAAAATAGTTTTGCTTGGTTTTGAATTTTCTGTTGTAGTAATTGTGCTTTCATCGGTGAGGGGATTCCTGATCGAGCCGGGAATGACAGTGTTATTAATATGTGAATTGTTTAAAACCAAAACTTCGAATTTGAGTTCAGAATAGTTTTTGTTTATTTCTAAGATTTTGATTTTGGCTTTGGTTCCTTTGAGATCTGTTGCACTGATAATTTCGTCTACCTTGACACGCATGGATTTAAAGTGATTGATTTCGTCTGTTTTGATAATATTAAGACTCAAGTTTGATACAAAAAATAGCATATAATTGAGTTAATTTTATTTTCTTACCCTCGTCAAAACCATTTGTCACAAATGAGAATTAGAGAACCAGTAACAAAAACTTGCATTTATAAAAAAAGTATGCTATAATAAAGTAGTTTACAAAAACAAATACAAATCAAATACTTTATTCTTAATATGTCAGTCGTTCCTTTTACAGATGGTTTTCCTAATGAGCCATTAGCAGCAATTAATTTTAGCTATTTTCTTACTCCTGATGAAAAAAAAGAGTGGATGGATTGGCTTGCGTCCGCAAAACCTGAGCAACAAGATGAATTGGTCCAAATTCTTCACCAAATGTGGGAATCTGCTAAGGCTGAAAATCCAAATGGTGGTCCCGCACCAGTCGTAACCCAACCAACTCCCCAAATGCAACAGCCTCAACTAATGATGCAGCACCCTCAAATACCGCAAATGCCTCACGGTCAAATGCAGCCCAATTATGGACAACCGCAACAGTTCGCTTCACAGAACCAACCTAATTATGGACAACCGCAGCAGTTCAACCCGAATCCTAATTACGGACAGCCTATGTCCCAACAACCACAAATGCAACAGCCAATCATGCAACAACCAAAACCTATGTTGGTCAATCCAGCCGCAGCCGCAATTGCAAATCTTTCTCAATCTTCTCCGCCAATGGGAATGCAAACAATGCAACCTCAACAGTACATGCAGCCGCAACCTCAAATGCAACAACCAACGATGCAACAACCTCAGATGATGATGCCTCAACCTCTGCAATATGCGCCACAACCTCAGATGCAGCAACCATTGCCACCAGTTCTAGAACCTGTTCCAGAGTTCTCATTTGACACAGAAGAAGACGTAAAGGCATACATTCCCGAAAAACCAGTTGAGACACTTAGAATTGAACCAACAGCGCCAGTAATTCGAAAGATTGACGAAGAACAAGAGGATGATGAATTGAATGATGACTTTATGAATGATAATTCAATTACCGAAAGTGAACCTACAAGAGATGAGGTAAAGACTGAAAAGCAAGTGTCTGGAATAGACTTTAGCAATATTAGGGACAATGTTGACAAAGCAGAAATTAACAAACTTACAGATGAATTTTTGTCGGCTCGTGAATTACATGAAAAAGCATATATTGAATTAGTTAAAAAGAACACCAAAATTTTCTCAGATTTTGAGGATATCAATGATTATATTGAGGCGATGACTGACAAAGTCCTAACAATCAATGATCAGGTTATCAACCAAGGTGAGGAGATCCAAACACTAAAGAACGGAACTCAAGCTAGAGGCTCTTCCCTACAAGACCAAACAGACGAAATCCGGTATGATATCGAAAAATTGATCAAAGAAATACGTAATGTCAAAATTGAACAAAAGCGTGCAGTTGACGAGATTCGAACAAGACTTTCTACAATCGAATCCAACTCATTCCGTAACGATGGTAATGATTTTGAACTCAAATACAATATTCTAAAATCTCAAGTAGAAAAACTTCAACAAGAAAAGTCTTTTGATAAGATCCAACCAACGTCTGAACCAGTCACCAAAAGTACAAGGGCAGCTAGATTAAATTCTATTTCATCCAAGAACTTTGTTGGGTAATTCACTTATTAGACCCAAATATCAAGACTCAACTTTATCAATGTCACAAATGGATTTAATTTAATTTTTGGATTATAATATACTCCGTCATCTTGAGTGAAACGAAAGATCTGTTGGCTGTACTATTTATAAAAGGTCTGTTTTTGCTATTGATTCATTACAGATTTTTCGCTGTGCTCAAGATGACGGTTAGAATTTAGTAAAAAAAAACATGTCTAGAGATAATAAAACTGCTTAATGACAGGCTTAGTTTAACTTTCGATATTTGGGTTTCTAACGAATTTAGCTCACCTTGGTGAGTTCTTTTTTTGGAAAATATCAAAGGAAGTTAGTTGAACAAAAAATAAAAACAATTTACAAATAGTATATGATACAAATACCTACAATCCAACATACAGCTCATCGAATTTTACCAAAACATCTGGCTTGGTTTTTTGCTATTTTTGGAATTATTTTTTCGGGGGCAATTTTTTATCCACTTTCTCAAGCTTTTTCTCGTAATTGGAAACTCAACCAATTCATAACACTTTGGAGTGATTTTAGGTTCAATGTCAATATTGCTGATTTTTTGTACCAAAACATATTTTTGAGGCAATTTTTGGGTTGGGAAAGTAATGTTATGACAATTAATCTGGGTGACATCAATCTTAGATTTTATTCTGTATGTATTCTTATTGGGGTTTTATCAGGGTATTTTTTGGCTCTGTATCTTTCTAAACTCAATTTTGTAGTTGGTAGTATTGTCGATCGTCTTTTGGTTGGGTTGGTAGTTTTTGGGCTACTCGGTGCTAGGTTATTTTTTGTGGCTTTTAACCTTGATTATTTTTGGTCAAAACCAGCTGCAATTCTAACCGAAATTGGAGCAGGGGGGATGGCTGTGAGTGGTTCAATTCTTTTTGGAATTCTTTATGTCAAATTATATTGTTCCAGGTACAAATTTAATTTTTTTGAGTTTTTGGACTTTCTTGCTCCATCTGTTCTTTTGGGTCAGATTTTTGGGAGGTTTGGGAATTTTTTTAATTATGAAAGTTATGGTCCTGAGACTTCCGTTCTTTGGAAAATGTATGTGCCAGAAGCTGCGAACCTATATGGAGACATTAATTCCAAGTTCTTTCACCCAACTTTTTTGTATGAAATCATACCGAACTTTATTCTTTTAATTTTGTTACTCTTGAGATATAGCCAAAGCACTGAAAAGAACTCTGGTTTGGTTTTTGCTCAATATGCCATGGGCTATGGACTGATTCGTGTTTTTACTGAATTCTTTCGGTCGGATGCACTCAAGTTAACCTTACCGCAGTTTTTGCAATTCAATATTAACGGATTCAAGCTCGAATATATCATGACTAGTCAGGTCTTTGCTTTTGGCTTATTTATTTTAGGGTATGTGATTTATTCACAAAGGCGACATATCATTTATCTCAAGAAACACATGAAAGAACTTTATTTGTAGTTCGTTAGATTTGTAGTAAATACGAATATTGAAACTTAATTATATTACAGACAATTACGGTTTAGTGTATTTCTTTAAAATCAAAATACTCTTTGTCATCTTGAGCGTAGCGAAAGATCTGTAATTAATCTAAAGCAAAAAGAGAGTATTTGTTATAATGTAGCTAACAGATCTTTCTTTTTAATCAAGATGACGAGTAGGATGTAGCTTCAATAAAAATAACTTATCTATAGACACAACTTAAATATCTATATCTAGCCTTGACAATGAAATCATTAACAGGACGATTGACAATCTGGAATAAAATTAATATATTAAAAATATGAATACTAATTTAACTAATGCCAAAGTGTTGACTGCCGTTGACTTTGAAGAGATCAAGAATACTACAGGATTCTTTTTAATTGATTTTCATGCTGTTTGGTGTGGACCATGCAAGGTTATGTCGCCAGTGATTGACACTCTTTCACTCGAAGATGATCTCAAATCTGTCCAGTTCCTAAAATGCGATGTAGATGACCAACCAGAAATTGCCGAATTATTTTCAGTTTCTAGTATCCCAACTTTTTATCTAATAAAGACTCAAGGTGATGGAGAATTCAGTATCGAAAATAACGTTATTAAAAAGTTTGTTGGAACCAAATCGGCCTTTGATTTTAAGCAAGAGATCCAAAAAGCAATTGCCTAAAAACTACATATGCCATTTCGTGGACTTGGATTATTCTCTTATTTAGCTTCTTTCGTAGGCTTTATTCTGTTGATAGCACTTATTTTGATTATTTTGAATATTTATTTTAGGAGTTTTTTTAGGGAGCGAAGTCTAGCAGTTATGGCACTGATATTGTTCTTGTTCGTAGTCTGTGGATCTATTTCTTATGTCAATTTGCATCGGTTTTTTGAGAGAGTTGAGAATCCAATTGGTGTCAAAAAAGATGGAACAGGTATTGAGAAAGTGAAGATTTGATTCTATTTGTTGACCAAAATACACTTTGGATTCATAAATAAAGTATGATAAAACATTCAAAAATAATTTCATCTCTTTTAATTGCTATTTTAATCTTACCAGCTGCAGTATATGCGATCGTTCGTTTTGGATTTTCACAAGATAACATTAGCTATCCAGCCAAAGACCACGGACATTTTCGTCTACAATATGTCTTTCATGGTACTTTAGAAAATTTTGCCGATACCAAATACCAAACTCCATATGACAAAGGTCAATGTGACGGTAGTCTGACCAAAGAACCAATGCATCTCCATGATTCCAAAGCTCAGATTGTACATCTTCACTGGGCTAGAGTTACAGGAGGAGAATTCCTTAAGAACTATGGAGTGAATTTGATCGGTGGGCAAGACGACAAGTTAGGCTATCAACTCAACGAATTAAACAAATTCAAAGTGACACCAATCCCAATCTTTGGAAAGGTTCTGCCGCAGCCATCGAATAATGACAAATTCTGGGTCTATAGTGGAGACAAGGACACTTTCAAAACCAGAGGTATTGACGAATTCAAGAACCAGGACATGGAAAAATTCTTTGGTGTAGAATCGCAAGTTCGTAAAGATGAGGAGCAATATGGTGACAAGATCACCTTTTTGAAAAGCATTAAAGTCAATGCAGAAAACTCGACATCTGAAGTCCCCGCCATCAAAACAGAAGAAGAATTAAAAGTAATTAACAATCTGCTTGGGAATGTGATTTTATTTGTTCAGCCCAATGAACCTACTCAAGACCAGATCAAAAAGCAATTTGAGGTATTGGAACCTTTGTCGCTTAGTACTTGTGGCGGGTAAAACCAAACTAATTTTACATTTTTAAAACTATGTGATATAATAATTGCATATGAAACTAGAAAAAATAAACAGCCAAGAAACAACACAAAGACAAATTCGTGCTGAAACAAAAAAAGATTTGCTATCACCTAATACTGAAACAATCCCAACCAACGAGCAAGAAAAAATCAAAGAACACGCTCAAATTATATCTGACTTTTTACCTGATTATTTGAACTTTTTGCCAAAGGTTATAACGAATGAAATTGAAAAAACAATACAAAAAAGTGATGGAAATGAATCCATAAAAATGAATGCTCTTGGCAGGTATTACAATGACGGTAGTCCATTTAGTGAAGGTGAGAATGGTGAGAAAATTATTAAGAATCCTACACTCAAGCAATTAGAAAAAATACTATTCACACTTGGCATGGTTTGTATGGATGGAGAAATTGTAAAATCCAACTGGATTACAGATAGGGTTTGTATAAAAAATAGTGATGAAAGTGGAATAATCAATAATGGGGATTTTAACAATACACCTCAAATAACAAATATTACAAAAATGCCATTAATGTTGGGGTGTAATGCAAAAATGAGCATTAGTCAAAAACCAATTACAAGCTTTAAGTCGAATCAAATTGTACAATTACCAGATATACAAACACCATTCGACCGAACTAAAATGTATTATCATCCTCATACTTGTCATATTAAAGAATATAAAGTAAACGGAATAACTTGTATCTTTGTGACCTTAGGAGATTACGGAGAAAAGCGTGACGACCAAAAACCCATTTCAAGAGAAAATATTTATGAAAATACATTTACGCTAGCGTATGTAATAGAAGAGGTCGAAGTAATTGTCAGTGATAACAAAAAACAAATTCCAGCTTTTAATAATAGAGTGCAAGAAATAACATTATTCCGCGTGCATGATAACACTGGAAACGCAACAGAATCAGCTAAACAACTAGAATATGACTTTAGGTTATTACCAAATCTTAAATCTATCAAGGAAGATGATCCTAATTACAAAATTAAAATTGATGGTGATTGCATGTCGGTGATTATTAATCCTGATGCCCGTGAAAATTATTTCAAATCTTTGGTGGATAGAAAAGAAGAACTTGAAAAATTATTGGATGTACCTCTGGAAATATTAAAATACAAAGGTGCGATAGATTATGAATTAGAAGAACTTAAAGAACTTGAAAATATTTTGAAGAATGGAGGGATAAGTCAAGAGAGCTTTAAAAAAATTCAAGAAGAGACTTTGGAGACAATTAAAGCTTACAATATTGAAATTAGACAGTTACTTGATCCTAATAATTCATCTCAAATAGAAAAGAAAAACAAAGGAGAAATTGAACTTGCAAATATTACTTTAGAGCTGCAAAGACTAACTAGCAATAAAGTTGAACAAATCAAACACGCACCTCTAGGTGTTCAGGCCTTAAAAGAGTACAGAAAGAAGATTGAATTAGAAATTAAAAAACCTGTTGATTTAAAATCTGAATTAATTAAACCAGTCCTTTTGACTGCTATTGGAGGGTTCGCTGGATTAATTGGTGGATCAGTTGTTACAGAACTGACTCAACCCAAAACTGGAATCGAATATAATAAAATTTTAGAACAAAAATCAGTT
>JAYTWQ010000028.1:0-7360 GCA_043743355.1 bacterium
TCATTTTCTTGGTTGTCTTTTTACCTGTCAGTAAATAGTTACCAGTTTCATAAGCCAGATCTTCTAACCATTTTGCAAGGTAGCCTTTGTCAGCTACAAACATTGTTCCTGAATTACGAAATATATCAGATTTCATTACTACAGCTAATACTTGTCTGTCATCTAATTTAGCATTAGAGAAGTGAACGAACAAAGGTCTTTGTTGATTAGTGTAATCACAGACTAAATGTAATTTTATTCCGTAATACCAGCCCATTGTTGACTTGGAGTATTCAGCAAAATCTTTCATAGTTTTGTGCCTACTTGATCGTATTACTTTACAGACTGATAATGAGCTAGAATCAACTAGGGCTATTCTGTCTTTTCTTTTAAAAAACTCAATTTGATTTATAGCTAATAGTAAACTGATGTAATGGACTATGAAAAGTGTTAAAGCCTTAAGCCCCTTAAGGAAATTAGCATAACTAGGAATATTCCAAGGTGTAGGAGGATCTGATTGATTATACAACTTTGCCATATCAAACAATAATCTATGAATCCCCTTCCAAGTTTCACAAGTATATTTAGCCTTCATATCGAGAGCTTGCAGGAACAAAGTCAAACTCATTTTTCTAGGTCTACCTGTTTTGTAAAACTTAGCAAAGTCAAGATCAGCTGAAGTGTGAGTTAAATCACTTTCTTCCACATTTATGTCCAAGCTAGACATTTTAGCAAAACTTGATAAAAGTAATTCTGTAGGGTTTGGTAAGGTTGTTAAAACTTTCATACACCCAAATCCTACGACAAAAACTACTATTTAATCAACTAATATTGAGTTTCGATATTTGGGTTTGAAAAGCCAAAAAATACATTATTTTGAGCTACAACCGGTCCAAGGCACATACCATTATATGCTGATTTAATATTTTGAGTTTCGACGTCATAGTACCAATTTTGACTTTTGAGCGTCCTATCATAAGTACTTCTACCTGTTATTGCTAAAGTTCCAGGCACTCCTGAGCCTCCCATAGTATCCAAAAAATTCATGCCACCTCTAATCTTTATCATGTTGTAAAGCGACAAATTATTATCAATATCAGAATTAGTGGTAGTCGTAAGATCAAGGTTTTGCATCTTTACAACATCGTCACATGATACGATTCTATCCACTCCTTCGAATTTGATTCTAACACTAGTCACCGTATTATCTGAATTTCGGCTTTCAACAATTGCATCAGGAAAGTATAATTTGGCTGTGGCTAAACAATCCACTAATTCTAATTTGAATTGAGTCGGTGCAAAAGTAGAAAAAGTTGTTGGTGTGCCGACTGCACCAGTTCCAGTTCCTTTCTTAATTGCAATAACTTGTTTGATGTTTTCATCGCAAAGTCCACTTTCTTGGATTGTTGCTGCTCCATTGAGATCTTGAGCAAAAATATTAAAGTCAAAGCATTTTGTAGAACTTTTTAGTTTGAGCTGTGGTTTAGTCGTATCATTATTAAAGTTACCTATTTCGAATTGTTGTGCAAGATCTTTTATATTGCAAATTTGAATTTCAAGTTGTTTGTATTGCTCCTTGTGCAGACACATGTTATTGACCTTACTCTTGATTTGGAATGTGTTAGTATCATAGTACCAAAGGCTAGTAGGCTTGTTAGCATCTCTAGTTGTTTTGTTGTAGAATTTTACTTTTGAGCCAGCTTCTGTATATTCATTCTCAGTCGCCAAAAAGTAATTGCTGTCATTATTGAAGATATTAGAATATTCATAGACGATATACTTTGGATCGATTGGAACTGAGAGATTACTTGCATCCCCTGTAATGTTTTGTACAGTTGGTTTGATACACTTTGTAGGATAGGTTTTGTTGGCACCAACGGTGTAATTTTTGCCGCTGACGGTGAATTCCCATTTGATCGTTTCGTCTCCTTGACCTTGGATGACCATAGCTTTTTCTTCTGTAGTTGGCTGCCCTGCGGTACCTTTAAAATATGTTATCGGTCCAGAGAGTTTGGTGGTAATATTTGGGTCGTTAAAGTCTAATGTGTCTTTGTCTAATCTATCAAAATGAGTGTGAATGACAGGTCGGTTAGGTGATAATATCGATGAAGTTATTTCTTTTCTATCTTGATTTGAACCATACCCAATAACTAGCGAGAATGTCCCGTCGTCTGAAGAATCAACACATTTTACAGCTACATCAACACTTTGGTTAATTCCATAATTCATTCCAATAAAAGTTGGAATAACAACCATTGGTTGATAGCTTGACCAACTAATTGAAGTTGCAGATGATGAGTTAGAATTGGATAAAGAGCTAGAGGATACAATTGTAGTTCCATTTGAAACTGAAGATGAACTAGTTGAGCTAGACGACAGAGTTGAAGATCTGGAACTTCCAGAGACTGTAAGGCTCGAGTTAGCACTAGACAAAGCGCTGGAAGAGCTAACCGCTGTTCTTCCCGTAGCTTCGGCTTTGACCTTATCAAGTTTTAACATCTTCATCAGACTCGACATTGCATTCTGTTGTTTGATAAATGGTGTTAGTAGATTGAGAGTTGTGAATGAAAGCTGTGATAAAACTAAGATTGTCAAAACACTAAGAGCGGGTAATCTGCGAGATGAGTTTAGAACAGAACCAATTGAGTTTGAGATTGATTTGAACATTGGAGAGTTAGACGGATTTGGAAAGTGGAGCATACTTGAACTGATTGAGAATACTAAATACTATGGTTTGAACTATTGATTGTCTTTGAAAAAATTTCCAAAAAAAAGCACTTAGACCTTGTTGATACTGGTTTTAAGTGGCTTTGTATAGCATTGTAGGTTGGTACGGTTTTGTACTTGCTGATTTATTATCATATTTATTTGTCAAAGAGCTTAGAGCATTAGGTAATTTTAGTAATTTAAAAATTTTCAAATTCGTTTGTATCAAAAGAATTCAACACAGTTCAACATCAAATTCAATTTCTAAACACTTTCAAACATTTTTTAGGTTTTATAACTTTTCATTGATCCATCTAACTACAAATATAAAGTTGACACTTGCCAAGAATTATAGAAATTTGTATGGTTTGAATAAAGATTTGAGTAAAATAAACCTTTGTTCAAAATAATCATTAATATGCAAAAACCAATATTGCTCCAAAAATGGAATACCAAAATCCGAGATGGAATATACCAAACCAAGAAAACTTGGAAGATTATTTGGCCTATTAATTGGAACGAATTCAAAAATTACAACCTTGTAAAAAATGCAGTCATACATTCCAATTATTTTCTGAGAACATCTCTTGGTTTATGCATTGCTGGAATTTTGATCTCTACTTTTTTCTTATTTCAAGGTTTTTATTTGGTTGTTACAGTTGATAGTGCGGTTACTGGAGGTTCTTTTAATGAGGCAACTTTTAGCCTTGTGCCTAACAAATTGAACCCTGTACTCACAGCATCTAACGACACCGAAAGAAAGATCGTAGATTTGATATACAAACCCCTTTACAAAATTTCCTACCCTGACTACCTCAAAGATCCAAAGAAAGAACCAATAATCGAACCAGTATTGCTCAAGTCAGAACCAAATTGGGTAGATAACGGCAAAGGAAAGTCATTAAAATTTGAATTGAAACAAGACTTGAAATGGTCTGACGATTCAGATCTAACTTCAGATGATGTTGCTTATTCGTTCAATCGACTCAAGGAAAAACAAGGAACTAGTTATCTTGGAAACTCTGATTTTGCAACAGTTGTCGAGAATTATAACATTAATGTAATGTCAAAGACAGATTTTTATGTTGACCCTGTCAATCCAAAATATTACAATCCGCAACTAAAATACTTATTGAATTTTTATCCAATTTCCAAAAAATACTTTGAAAATAAGACCACGCCCGAGCTTTCAACCACTCCAAAATCTATTCAAAATGAAGTCACGTCTGGGGATTTTGTGATTCCCATCAAGGTTTCTATTGATAACAAAGAAGTAACAAACCCTTTCAAAGATACTTCCAACGGAGTCCTCTCAGTAATTTTGAACAAAAATAAAGTTAATACAATCAAACCAACTTTGATCGAAAAATATATACTCAAAGTTTATCCTGATCTAGTCGATTATGGTGGAGGGAGTGTCAACTCAATAGAAAAAGCGAGTCTCAACAAAAAAGTTGACTTGTATTCTAGGTTTTTGTCTCCATCACTAAAGGTGGAAAGTAGTGAAATCAAATCTAAATTCAGTTTGAATCAAAAAGTTGTTCCAACTAACACATATTACACTGTTTATGCAAACACTCAAGCAAACCAAACCTTGATCAATCAGGGTCTGCGAAAATATACAATGTGTGCTTTTGAGAATTTTACCATCCCGTCTTTGGATAATATTCTAGAAACTATTGACCCACTCAAAAAAATCTTGCCAATTCAATTCGGCGAAGAGGCTGGAATGGACTGTGGTAATGTAAAGAATGAATTATTAGGACAACAAAAAAACAATAAGCCAGTTTATGTTGAGAATAATGGCAAGATAACTCTCAATAATGAACCAATTACAATTAATATTCTATCATTTGAAGGGTCAGATAATATTACTGGACCATTGACCAAAAAGTTAAATAGTGTGGGAATAGAAACAAGTCTGACAAACGCACGAGATAATGATGATCTGGATAGTAAGATAAAAGATAAGCAATATAACTTAATCCTGCTGCCAACGACATTAATCGGTCGAGACATATATCCAATTTTTGGTTCTAAATTCAGAAATATTAGTTCATTGAACAAAAACAATAGAATGGGCGTGGAATCTGAAAAATTCGGTGAAGGCGTCGACAACATAATTAGACTATACTCTGAATCAAATCTGGAAGATAACGGTCTAAAGTCAAAGCTGATTGATATTTTCAAAAAAGAATATATTTCCGTCAATCTATTTAGAGCTAAATTTGAATATAATTATTCTAACAAAGTCTATTTTTCAAATGGATTCGACAACCTAATCACTTTTGCACCAGATGTATACAACCAAATGTCTAGTTGGTATGTAGAAACCAAACGAAAATTCAGATGGTCAGATTAAGTTTGCAAATTCTTAAACTTTGTAGTAGAATATAATTATGGAAAGAAAACTAGGTAGTGTCAGTGTCGATAGAGAGAACAAAATTGTCAATATGCGTTTGCCTAGGCTGGATGCGGACCGAAATATACACTTTGTTGAAAGAAGTATTGCTGTTGATGAATGGTTAACGGCTACACGTGAAAGATTACAAATACTACCAAAAGTTATTGAACATCTACATAACACATTGCAAAATAATAGAATCCAAAAATATGAATATTCACTTTATCTATACGGCTCTCTTGCCAGAGGGCAATGTAGAGGAACCATTGATAATCCATGGATTAATAGTTCAGATATTGATATTGCAATTTGTGACTCGAACAACAAAATAGGTAGCAAGCTGTCTCCAAAACTGAATACAGCCTTAGGCAAATTGAAATTTGAAAATATTACGGATATTCTAGTTAGTGTTGGAGAGCCTCCAGATCATTTTGATTTACTTCATAGCATAAAACTGAACAACACAAAGTCCCAAGAAATAATTTCTAATTTATCTGATGTGTCAATTTACTTTGGAGATTATGACAAACTAAGTGAAAAACTTTTACCTTTATCTGTTGTTAAAGAATTTAGACAATCTGCCCTTGCGGAAATTTGGAGAGTGGAGATTGACAAATCATATAATGATAATGTTCAAAGAATTTTGGATAAGTTGAAGTATGACAAAATTGAATCTTTCAAAGATAGTCTTAAAGTAACTAAATGTGTTGATGGATATGTTATTAATTGCAATAATAATATTGAAATCATAGACGATACAGGAATGTGCTACGAATTAGCATTAAGGGCTGGGTTTTTACTTCAGGTAATGTACCCAGACAATCAATATTTGTTGGCCGAAGACCCAAAAAGGCCTTCAGGATGGAACCATTTTTTTATTTTGGATATCAAAAATAATTTGATTATCGACCCTTCCAAAAATATGATTGGCAAACTGGAGGAAACAGGACAATGGGATGATTCTGGAGTAAACTACAATTTGGATAATAAGTACAATTTGGATAATGAAATTCAACAATCAAAAAAACAAAATACAAATGTATCTGTAAAAGTAAAGGAAGATAAATCAAGTTCGACTGTTCGGTATCCATTAATTTCGCCAAGGCATTTTGAAAAAAATTCAAATATTACTCCATTTGGGATTTCATTGATGTTCAATACAGATTACAATTTGCCTATTTTGTATATGGTTTCAACAGATTGTGAATACGGTATTGTACTTGAACCTAATATCGAGCCACAAAGAATTCAACAAGATTTCAAAAGTAAAAATATTTTTGTACCACTGGATGTAATCAAAAGAATTGTAGACATGTTTGAAAGTATTTTGTCTAATGGTAATTTTGTAACTTCAGAATTAACTGTTGATGATTTTAATAAAGGGGTGACTTGATTCAAATTTAAGAACCCTTTCCCCAGCCTCCAGTATAAACACCCTCTCGATCATTTCTACGGTAAGTATGAGCACCAAAAAAATCTCGTTGGGCTTGGGTCATATTCTGTGGCAAACTCTTGGACTCAATTGAAAGGATATAGTCACGAGTAGAATTGATTACTGGTAATGGTACCAAAATGTTGTTTGCAGAAAGTAGATTGTTGAGATTCGAAATTGAATCCACAGCTTGATCGAATAATTCTTGTGGATATTTGCCTTGTGTGTAATGTTGAGCAATAGTCAAAAGCATTTTGGATCTGATTATGCAACCACCTTGCCAAATTCGCAGAACTTCCAGCATATCAATTTCCCATTTGTATTCATCATTTGCTGCATGAATCAGTTCTATTCCTTGTTGATAGCTTATTAGATAGAACCCTGCAACAACCTCAAACAGAATTTGCTTCAAACTTTCGAGGTCAACTGATTCTTTGTTAACAAGATTGGGACTTTTTAGGGCAACAAAATCTTTAATCTTATGATTCTCTTCAGTCATTACCCTAGCATTCAATCCGGCATAGATATTAGGAACTGCGACTCCGAGATTCATCGCCTCTTCAACCGTCCATTTGCCTGTACCTTTTGCCCCTGCCCTATAATCAATTTTGTCTAACACAAAACCGTTGTCTAGATTGTCGTTGGTTTTGAGAATATCTTCTGTAATGTCTAGTAAGAAACTTTTGTTGTCGCCTTGATTAATGAATTGGAAAATTTCTAAGATTACACTCTGGTCATAACCGAACTTTTTAATAATGTCATAAACTTCAGCAATACCTTGCATTATAGAATATTCAATTCCGTTGTGAACCATCTTGACAAAATGTCCTGCTCCAGCC
>JAYTWQ010000029.1:0-5124 GCA_043743355.1 bacterium
CTAGGAACATCGAAATGGTGTTTTTTGACAACTTCGGAAATGATCCAACTGTCTAATCCTTTCCAAAATTCTGAGCCAAGCAAAAAAACTTTTCTTTTGGCTAATTTGTCAGTTTCGAGCAAAATCAAATTGTCCATTAATTCATCTAATGTTCCAAAACTTCCAGGACAATAAATATAAATTTCTGATTGTCTCAAGGCGTATTTTCGAGTAGCAAAATGTTCGAACGTGTATTCAAAATCTGGAATGAATTCACTTGGTTCGTTGGCAACATCGAGTTTGAATCCTACTGTCTCACCACCTGCTGACTTAGCACCATTAAGTGCTGCTTTCATTACTCCTGGTCCGCCTCCTGAGACTACGGTCCAATTGTTTTTGGCGAATAAAGCTGCTATATTGTAGATTTGGGAATATGTAGGGTCATCCTCCCTCAATTTGTGACTTCCATAAAAGGTGACTTTTGGGTTTTTTATTTGGTTCAATATCTCAAAACCAATTTTGTACTCTTTTTCTAGTTGGCGAACGTCGTTGTATTGTGACTCGCTCAGTGGTTTTAATTTTGTTTCTTCTGACATGTTTATTTATTTTATTATTTACTTTTTATTTTATCATGCTTTTTTTGTTCTGTCAAAACAATTTCGTTGTTAGAATTTGGCTCGATAATCGTTAGTTAATTTTTGTTCAGAAATAAACAAGTTAGTTGTAGTACTCAATCCAATCAGTGAAAGTATGACAAGAATTAATATAGAATTAAAGTACATATTTTGAGATCCTCCTGTACGAACTAAGTTCAAATTATCAAGAATCTTATCTTTTACTCTAGAAATTTCTTGTTTTAATGGAGATTGAGGTTTTTTCGAGATTCCAATTGGGTCGATGATATACCCATCTTTTGGCGAGTCGTCACCTAAGCCACCGTCTGATAAGATATAAGAAATTATTGCTACATTTTTATCTTCTGTTTCTTCATAACTTTTACTAACTTCAAACCCTTTTGCTTCAAACTTATTTGAGTCGTTTTTAATAATTTTTTTCACTTCCCAATTATCCCAATTTTGAACACCATAATAATATATTTTTACTTTAACCTCGGTATCACACTTAATCTTAAAGTCAATCAAACCAAACTCAAATTCTGGATTGGAATCGATTTTATATTTTTCTTTTTTGTTTAAGCTGAGTTCAGTTGGCTCAAAACAACTATCGGCTCCTTCGAATTTTATACCAACTTGATTGTTAAATTGAAGCGAATTAGGTGTATCTGCAATGTTCAATAGTTTGAATGAAGTCTTCTTATCAATAATTGTAGTTGGTTGCGGTGGTTTTATTGAAGTATTCGAATTCTGACCAGACCTTGTAACTGAACTACTATTCAAAACCAAATCCTTGATTGGTATTATTGTTATTGTGCCACCACTGTTTTGTATGTTATTGATGGGGCTGGTGATTTGTAAAACCTTATTAGCAAATTTTGTAGGTATAACGGCTCCGAATGATTCTACATCTTTTGTAAACAAAAAAACAAAATCGGAAGCTGGAGAATTATAAAATTCTGGAATTATCGAGCCAAGTTTTGGAACAAAAACACAGCTTTGCATAGTACCTTGGATTGTACTACTATAAAGCTCTCCATTTAGCTCAACTTGGGTATTGTTTGGAATATCGCAATTACTAAAAGTAATGACTGGAAAAGCATTTTCAACAGTGCCTTGTAGAGGAATTCCATTATAATCGCCAAATGTGTATATTTTTGACACGTCAGTTGCAGAACTATTAGTAATCATACTTGAACTAATTGTTGAACTTGTGACTGTCAAGCTTGATGAATTAGTAGAAGAGTAGGACTTGATGCTTTGGACTGAAGAAGTTGCACTGCTCGTATTTGGATTTGGCAAAAAGTTAGTAGCAAGCTGTAATTCTAAATTAGGAATTTCGTATGTTTTCAAAAATAAAACTTTGTTGTTAATCCAGTCTAAAGGTATTTTTGTGTTAAAGTACGGCACAAACTCACAATTAATTATTTTACCTCTAGTATCGTATGAAAGCGTATTAATTTTGTCAGTAACGTATACGAAAGCAAAATCAGGTATTATGCAATTGTCTAGTTTTATTTTTGGAAAGTTATCATCAACCATTCCTCTTAATATAGAATTATTGGAATTAAGTGTCCCAAAAGAAAATTTGGCAGGTGTCAAGATACTTTTAGAACTGATAGAAACGTTAGTATTTGAAATATAACTTATTGATAATAAACTTCCATTCAGATCACATGCATCTACAGCAATACAAGCATTCGCCAAGCCTGTTCCAAGACTTCCAGTTAATGATGGGTTGAGTGTATATATATCATCCACTGACGAGTTTAACTTTGCTTTTACTTGATCGGGTGACCAACTAGGATGTTGAGAAATAATTAGGCCAGCAATACCAGCGACGATTGGAGCTGAAAAAGATGTACCATTAACTCTATTGTAGCAAATTTCATCTCTGAAAATCAGACAATTATAATCATGACTTGTTGTAAAGATATCAACTCCTGGTGCAGTCAAATCTGTACTAACATTGTGATTGGAAAAACTAGCTTTGGTACCATTTGGGTCAGACGCAGCCACAGAAATAACATTCTCAAATGAAGCTGGAAATGAAGGCTGATTAATATAATTACAACCATTTAATTCAAAATTATTATCTCCACAATTGCCAGCGCTTGCAATCATTATTATTCCTGCTTCATGCGCTTGCTTGATTTTATCTTTAAAAAAAAGACTTTCGTAAGGCCCCCCAAAGCTCATATTAATTATACTTGCATTATTTTTTATAGCAAAATCAAAAGCATCATATATTTTGTAAAAAGAATTACCTTGATCATCTGGATTGCTACCAAACAAGCCAAGTGGCATAATTTTGCAGTTTGGGCACGATCCACTAATACCAATTGAATTGTTACCAGTTGCAGCTGCTGCACCAGCAACCTCAGTCCCATGAAAATATGAATAATTCGGATTACCCAGTGAATCTGATACGTATTTATGATTACAATTAAGGTTTTCAGTTCCATTTGGGTTTGTGTAAAAACAGTCGTCTCCAAAGTTTTTGCCTATAATTGATCCAACAGAATCTTTCAAAATATTTTGGGTTAAATCAGGATGATAAACATCGAATCCAGTATCCATAATGGCAATTATAGGAGAGTTACCTTTTGTAGCATTCCATGCACCTTCTGCACTAATACCTTTAGCAGGTTCAGAATTGTATATGTTATTTAGATGCCATTGGCTAGAATACTCTTTATCGTTGGGTATAAAAGTAGATTTGTAGATAATATTTGGTTCGGAGTATTCAACTCGTGTATCATATTTTAAAAGATCAATAACTTCAACCGTATCTTTTTTTTGAGTTTCTTGGTTACCAACCTTTGATAATTCTAAAAGAACAGTTTTATTTTTACCTGTTTGATCTGATTCTCCAGTATTTTGTTCAACAAACGATTTTTTGCCTGCAAGTTCTTTGAATTTTACCAAAACCTGTCCAGGTATAAAGTCTCCATATTTTTTGAGTTCTGATTCTGCATTGACTTTGATTTCTCCTGAATTTTCAGTAATTAATTTGTTATTTATTTTTAACTTTTGAATTGGAGCAAAGTCTATGTTATCGGTATTATTGACGTTAAAAACTTTGTTAGGAATATTTGCAATAAAATAAAATGTACTTATGATTAATGAGAAAATGTTTATTAAGACTATTAGCTTAAAAAATGCTTTTGTGTATTTGTTGGACATATTTATGTTTGTACGACCTGACCTTTTTTTGATCATTCAATAACAAATTTATTTTATCACAACTTTTTTAATTTGGCAAATATACCTATTCCCAGATTTTGTTTATTGTATAGAGCGGTCGATCGAGCGATTGAACATAGACTCTACCAAGATATTCACCTATTAGACCGAGCATCAACATCTGAATTCCACTAGTGAAAACCATTACAAACATCAAAGAAGCCCAACCGTTCGTGGTCGAATGTGTCAAGAGAGCATAGATTACATAAATAACTCCAAATCCAAATCCAAAAATAGAAAACGCCATTCCAACAAAACTTATTAATTGAAGTGGGAAAACCGAAAAACCTGTAATTCCATCGAGTGCTAGCTTTAAAGATTTTGTAAAAGTGTACGCAGGTTTGCCTGAGAATCTGTCTGATCTTGCGAATTGAATAGCGGTTTGTTTGAACCCGATTAGTGAAGTAATTCCTCTAAGATAACGAGACTTTTCTGTATATTTTTTCATTTCTTCGTTGACTCTTTTGGATAATAACCTAAAATCACCTGTATCAACTGGAATATCAACCGATGCTATTTTTTTTAGGATTCTATAAAAAGCCCAAGCACAAGTTTGCTTTACAAAATTAGTTTTGTATTTTGATCTTTGTGCATAAACTATATCAAACCCATTTTGCCATTCTGCAATCAAATCTAGACAAGTTTCGGGCGGATCTTGAAGATCGGTATCCATAATTATAATTGCGTCTCCTTTGGCAATATCTTGACCTGCTGTGACGGCAATTTGGTGGCCATGGTTCCTAGCAAAATCAACAATTTTGACAGTACTAGAATTCTCTTTATAAATTTGGATTAGTTCGTTAATTGAATTGTCCTTAGAACCATCGTTTACAAAAATAAATTCAACATAAAATTCTTTTTCTATTTTAGATCTCACGTTTGATAGTTCTTTCCATAGCTTTGGAATATTGTCTTGTTCGTTGTATATTGGTAAGACGAAAGAAATTAATTGCATACCAAAATCCTTATCGCAAAGTCAAAAAATGTCAAAGTTCTTTAAAGTTTATCAAAAATTACCCTAATGAGAATTTAAATATCTTTTTGCTGATTTTATAGATCCTTTTTTCTTGAGTTCTATGTCTTCTAATAATGATTTAAGCATGACTAATTTTTTTTCAAGGTCTTTGTTATATTTGATTCCTCTTTTTCGTGTGTGTATTTTAATGATCATTTCTCTGGTCAATCTAATTTCGTTGATTAAAATTCTCTCAAAGTTTGCAGGTAATTTTTTAATTTCTTTTGACTTTGAACATAAAATTGGCTTAGGTAATCCTTCGTTCATATT
>JAYTWQ010000030.1:0-5608 GCA_043743355.1 bacterium
ATTCCGATTGTTTGGCTTCCAGCTGGACTCATTACATCCAATCACAAAAACATATTCGAATTCTAACCCTTTAGATTTGTGAGCCGTCATCAGATTAACGGAATTGAGTGAAGAAATAAAAGATGATTTGTCGACCATCATAAGATCAGTTGAATCTTGATATGTTTTGAGAATTTCTACAACACGAGAAAGTTTGAGAAACGAACCATCTTCCAGAGATCTGATTTTGTTGATCAGAAACCTTAGATTAGAAAGGAATTGCAGATTCTTAGGTTCATCGAATTTGGTAATCTTATCAAAGTATTGATTCTTATAAGGTGAGTGGTATTGAATTAGTGATAAAGAGTTTTTGGTAGCGGACAATTTTAATTGTTCATTTTGTAATTCTGTGTTTAATGGCGAATCAAGATTCTCCTCTACTTTAGTAATCTCATATTCTCCATACCCTTCTTCGTCCTCCAGAATTTTGTCGACCCCAACCAGAAAGTCAATTATTTTTTCGACAGGTTCTTGTTTTGCTTTTTTGGAAAGATCGAATAGAAATTGTGTAATGTTATAAAAATCAAAGTTTGTAGCGGACAATTTTAATTGTCCATTTTGCAGTACACTTATCAATGGAGAATCAAGATTCCCCTCTACCTTATTTCCTAATCCCAAAATATAATCAATCCAGCTAACATATTTTAGACGATTTGAAAATTCCAAGTTTTTATTAACTTCTTTTATTTTAGCATTTTTTTGAACGATTTCTAATGCCAAATTCCTAATTGATTCGGCACTAATCTGGAAACAATCAAACGCAAAAATCTCTGGTAAAAGATATTCTTTTTCATAAATATCAGTCGAATTGAGTGAGTCAACGAATTCCATCATAATCATTAATTGCCGAATCTTTGGATTATTCATAACATTATTACCTCGTTCATAATTCACAGGAACACCAAAAAACTTGAGCGACTCAGTGAGCTCTTCGAGTTGAGAATGCTTTCGGGAAAGTACTCCAATCTGGTCAGGAGAAACTCCATTGTCTATCAATTCCTTTATTTTTTGAGAAACAAAATAGTATTCTTCGAGTTTTGAGTCGAATTTTAGTTTGTGTATTTCTGAATCTGGGTGATTATTATGAGCAGTAATTTGTTTGGTCAAATTTGGAATAATACTTGTGATTTTTTCTTGGAGATTATTAGCTAGCGACCTAGATGATTCTACAATTCGATGACTCGAGCGATAGTTTTTTTGGAGGGAAACTGTGGTCGGATTATATTTCTGATAAAACTCCTTAATATTCTGGGTTGTTGCACCTTGGAATTTGTAGATTGATTGATCGTCATCACCTACAACCATAATATTCGGTTGTTCATCGTTGAACTCATTATCCAAAAGTTCAAAAACCAAATCAAATTGAGATCCATTGGTATCTTGGAATTCATCGACGAGAATATATTGATATTTTTCTATCAAATTCAATTTTAGTTCTATATCACTCTTCAATATTTTGTTAACTTCGAGAATCATATCATCAAAATCATAATAACCATTACGATACATTTCTTTGGTGTACTTGTGATAAATAGCAACTAGACCTTTATATTTTGGCAAATTCAATTCAGCTTTGAGTACAAATTCATTATTTTTATTGAGTTCAATATATCTCTTCAAAAATTCTTTGACTTCTGAAAGCTTTATCGCCTCATTTTCATATTCTGTAATTTTGATATTCATCACTTCAGCAAAATCTGCAGTATAAGAAAAATAATTTTTGGATTCAGTTTTTTGTTTGGTTAGTTCTGCTACTTGTTGCAACTGAGTTGCAAGTTCCCTAATTCCATCTTCAAACAAGGATTTGTTCACTTTTAGATTTAGTTTCAAACTTGAGAGTTCAATGATTGTAGGCAAAAACTTATTTATAATTTCTACCTCTAATTCAAGGTTCTGGATTATTTTGTCAAAGCTGTCAGCATCAACTCCTGCTTTTTTAAGAGTTCCAATCGTCCTGTTTATTGACTTTTGGTAGAACAAACCCTGATCAAAAACTTCTCTAGTCAAAGGATTGGTTATTGGCTCAGATCCGATTATTTTTTGGAATAATTCAAGGCGTGTAAAATCTTCAATTGGGCGGGAATTGAGCCCGAACCGATCAACGAATTTCTCTGGGTAATGATTGATAATCGAACTACAAAAACCATGAAAAGTATGAATGTGAACTTTGTAGGCATCAGAACCTAGGAATCTAGACAACCTTTCTTGCATATTCTTAGTTGCGGCGTCAGTAAAAGTCAAACACAAAATATTCTGCGGGTTGACATCTGTAAGGCGAAGAATATTGGCAACACGAAGCGTCAAAATCTGAGTTTTGCCAGAGCCAGGACCAGCTATGACCATAAGAGGGCCGTCAATTGTATCCACAGCTAATCGCTGTTCTGGGTTGAGTCGATCTAATTCCTTCAAAAATTCAGTCTCACTAAAAAAAGGCATATATTCTTATATCCTAAAATAAATTGCAGTCGTGGTCAATTATTTTTGTTCTTTTCCAAAATAATTCTTTAATATAAAAAAGAGACCTTTGTAGATCTCAAAATTTTATAAGTCAGAAAGTCACTTGAGTAACTAATTAACTACGTTTGGTTTAGTATTTACCTCCTAGCTTAGAGACTTGGTACAAATTAGAAACTCGTATGTCTTGAGCTGTAAGTAACTCTGAATCTTCTTCAACATATTGTGCTGAGAAACCGCAAACATAGGCTGCAATTGCACGGTGAAGTCCATCGACAATTACCCATTTGCCATCAACTTGCCCAACATTAATTGGATCAAAAATTGCTGCGAATGAACCTGCATCTTTTAGTTTTTTAACACAATCACGAACTTTACTTGCATCTTCAGTGTGAATAGCGTATAAAGTACCTGTTCGCATGGAAGCTATTTTTTACTCTCCTAAAAGAAAATTTGTACAGAACCATAAGTATGTTGACACATATTTTTATAAATGTCAAACTATTGTTTAAAACCTAATTTTATGCTTCACCAAATAAAAAACACGAATTTATATATCGGAAATAAAGAAGACGAAAAAAAAACTAATCGAAGAGAATTTGTGATAATTCATGCATGCAAATCTTACTTTGACATTATAAAAAGCGAGACATTCGAAAAGAACTCAAAAATAAAGCTGTCGAATAACGAGCTTTACATTAATTGGGAAGATCTTCCAGATTCAGATTATTTTGACATTTTGACATTCAACCAAGTTTTGTTTTGGATGAAATATTATTATTCTGGTGATCAAAAGATATTAGTTCACTGCGATTGGGGTCAATCAAGATCTCCAACTTTAGTATTGGTCTTTATGTCCAAGGTTCTAAAAGTTCTGCCAGATAATTTTTTTGATGCACTAGAGGAGTTCAAAATATTATATCCAGAGTATGTAACTCCAAGTGGAATTAGTAAGTTTGTAAAAGCTAATTGGAAAAATTTGAAAGCAAATTAATTTTAAAAACTAATTAAGCATTGACACTCCTTAGTTATTAGACATATTAATACAGAGTTTGTAAAATTGAAATATAAACTAATAAAATTGACAAATAGTAGTTATATTCACTATTCTTTGACAAATAATTACGAACAAAGATTAATTTGAAATATTATTAATTATCATTATAACCCTTTAATCATCTCATTGAGAACCTGAATTTTGGCTAATCGTTCTTCTTGGAAAAGCGCAGATACTGTAGTTTCCGCCTCAAATACCCCTCCTTGTTCTAACGCTTCTTGAATTTGCTTTTCGACTTCGTTATTCTTTGCTATGAATGTCTTTGTGAATAGACTTAGATCGGGCTTTCGTCCGGAGATTGTTTCGGCATCAATTGTACTGACCGTCAAAACATTATTTTTGAAAACTGCAGTTCCACCGTTGTTGGCGATTCGAATATTTTCTCCATTTTCTGTAGTCACTGTAATTATACCAATATCTAATTGAACAATAGAATCCCAGTGATCCGCCATAAAAGTATCTTGACCTTTGGAAGTTGTGACGACGACAGAAGCAACCTGACCTTCATAAAAGTTTTCGTCGGGTGTAAGTATTGATAATTGAAATGTACACATATTAATGTTTTCGATAAATTGCTGCTAAAAGTGACTCGGTTGAGTGCATTCTGTTGTGAGACTGATCAATTATGTTGTCAAAATGTAAATTGCAGAGTTCCTCAGTAATTTCTTCACCTAGATTAATTGGCATGCAGTGATTAACGATTACATTAGGTGACGCAAATTTGATAATTTCAGTATTACCTTGATATGGCAAATGAATTCTGGCTGTTTCATCTTTGTCTTTGGTTTCACCCATACTAGTCCAGACATCAAACATAACAATATCAGCATCAGCAATGGCCTCTTTGGCGTCAGTTGTAAATAAATAATTACTTTTGTTGTGAAGATCCCCAAAGTCTTTTTCTTCTTGAGTCAATTTGTTTATATTAGGTGCTCCAATTCTGATATTCGCACCTAGTTGACAATAGCCCAAAAAAGTTGATCTTGCAACATTATTATAATCTCCAAGATAAGCAATTTTAAGTTTTGAAAAAGCTTTGTCTGGGAATTTTTCAAATGTGGTAGTTGCATCAGCTAGAAATTGTAGAGGATGATCATAATCTGTCATTCCGCTAACTATAGCTTTTTTACTTTTATTAGAATCAAGAAAATGCTTGTCGTACTCGGTTAATTTTTCTAAAGATGAAATCCTTGCAACCATAGCGTCAGCATAACCCCCAATTACTCTTGAAGCATGTTCTATTGGTTCTCTTGAATTATTAGTTGGAAGTGGGGGAACTACCAAGCCGCCCATTCTTAACCAGGCAGACACAGTTCCTGCATAAGTTCTAAGTGACGACTTATCAAAAAGAGTAACTAATTCTTGACCTTTTACAGGTTGAGTCGCACGTCTCTTTTCAGTTCTTTTATTCTTTACCGTGTCTAGAATTAATGCCATAATTTGATCTCTGTTCAAGTCTTTAACAGTTAAAACAGATTTGTTATTGATTGACTCCAGTGCATCATTGACTTCAGATTTAGACATTAATTTTTCAGGCATAAGTTATTTTGATTAATTTTTATAATTTCCCTGCAGCTTTGTCTTCTTCGTATTTGGCTAGAACTTCGTCGATTGTACCCATATAACCAAAATAAGACTCTCCAATGTGGTCAACTTTTCCGTCAATAATTTCGGCGAACGATCGTACTGCATCAGCCATCTTGATAAAGACTCCAGGAACACCAGTGAATTGTTCTGCTACATGGACATTCTGGGTTAGGAATTTGTCTAGCTTTCTAGCTCTTAGTACTGTATTTCGGTCTTCGTCTGATAGTTCGTCAATTCCTAGAATCGCAATAACATCTTTGAGTTCTTTGTACTTCTGCAGAGTCTTAATTACAGTGGTTGCCACTCGATAATGTTCTTCACCTACAATTTCTGGGGAAAGAGCAGTAGAGTATGATTGGAGTGGGTCAATCGCTGGGTAAAGACCTTGTTCAGCTCGAGATCTCTCAAGAACCAAAGTCGAGTCAAGGTGAGCAAAAGTAGTTGCTGGAGCTGGATCGGTATAATCGTCAG
>JAYTWQ010000031.1:0-7180 GCA_043743355.1 bacterium
TTACAATTTTGTAGTCTTTGTTTTGACTTTCGTCCTTGTAGTCTTCTCCGCCATATTTACTGAACAGAACCGTTTGTCCTACTTTGATAGAATCTGTTAATTCTTTTTCTTCACCATAACCATTTCCAACTGCTACCACAAGACCTTTGGACTGTTCGTTCTTTGGTTCTGTAGCGATAATAATTCCACTAACTGAGGTTTGGGTTTGTTTTGTGATTTCGACAACTACACGATTTCCAATTGGTTTGATTTTCATAGATTAATGTTTGATTTGAGTTTGTAATAAAAAACAGTTACACTTTTGCATTCATAATATCGTATTCAAAATGATACAATGTAATAACATTTTTGAGATCTCCAGTCAAGCTTAGGATGTTGAATGAGATTATGGTTACAAAATTTTAGTTGTTATTATTTAGGTAGTATGTTTTTTAAAAAGCCATTGTAAAAGTGGTACCTAGCAATATAATAGAATACCTGCCAAAATTTGTCAAGATTGTGTTTTAAACCTTTGACAATTCTCAAAAAGTGTGAATTACTGTAGTTCTATGACTAATATTATGAAAAATTCGATTTTAACACTGTTATCTTTACTCTTATTTTTGACAGCAATCGTAGCTTTTGGCGGTATTTCTGCAAAGGCTTATAACAACACTAATTACATGTATGATTGTCCCACAGACTTTCCATATTGTTACGAAAAAGTAAATACTCAATCAAAGAATTGTCCAAAGCCAGAAAAATCATACAATTATTGTTCAAAAGATGAAATGATTAAAACTAATCAAAAAAATAACTATTGCATGATCTACAAGATTACTGGATATTACTACCCATGCAATTATGATTATAACAAAATAGACTTTTTCAGTAGTAATTACGATTATTGTGCTTATCTAAATGCGGCTGACTGTGTCAATATTCCTGTTTATAGCAAAAATAATAGTCAAGATTCGTACAATACAACCAATTATCCCAAAAATACTTACGATTACTGTTCAGATTTATACATAGTCAATTGTGTAAACATTCCCACTTATTCCAAAAATATTATTACAGATCCGGTATATGGTTGTAACTCTAATATGAGTAACAGTTACTGTTACAGTGATAAAAATGAAAATAAAAATAGTATTATAGCTTATCCATATAGTAATAAATTGTATGAATCTACAACCTCTAAAAACACCAACACGTATTATACTCCTTTTGATGCTGATATGTATTCTGATACAACAGGTGTAGGTCAGAATTATTTTAATACTTTTAACACTTTCGAAACAGCATTTCAACCTTATAATAATAGCTTTATTTATACAGATTAGCATTTGACATCTTGCCATACCTTAGCTAAATTTTGATTATGCCATTTTGGGGACAAAAACAACAAAAAATAAAAGTCAGAAGTATATTCCCTGACGAAACTATTTCTAGTAAACAAAGTTTGGTCAGCTCAAAGACAAATGAACAGATTAAGGCAGCAAGACAGAAAATAAGAACTAATTTGCAGCAAGTCGAAAAAATCGATGAAACAGTCTTGGAGTTTCGTAAAACCAATGAATTATCAGAAGATGAGTATAGTTCCAACTTGAATCCATTAATTGTCTACGAACCAGTTGATATGGAAATAGTTGAGCAGGTATTTGAATCGGTCAAACCTGAGATATCAAAGATTCAAAGCAAATATGAACAATTCAAAAAAAACAACCTTACTTCAAAATATAAAGCAAAGAAAAAATTAACTTTAATTGTTAGTATTTTGTGTATTTTGGTAATTATCGCAGGGTTGTTGTTCGTTAGCCTTTGGAATTATAACAGACTAAGTAAAAGATGTGGCGAAATTTCTAACAAGGCAGCAATTCTCAAAATTTTAAAAGTTGATAATGAAGATTGTGCACCTCCGCAAGCCAACTCATCTTTTTTAACTATTTATAACTTATTCACTTTTGGTTTTGAATACAACAAAAAGATTGATGAATTTGAAAAAAGAGTTAAAGGGTTCGAAACTTCTAACATTACCCAAAAGGAAGAATTAAAATCTAAAATAAACTATCTATCTCAGGCCCTTGGTGTCGAAGCGTCTCAACTGAACGACGATTTGGATTACAACAAGGCAAAATTTGATGAACTTAAAAAACAAAGTGATCATAAAATTACTGAATTCTATACAAAACTAAAAAACGCACAGTATCTCGACGATGTTTTGGATTCCAAAAAAAGTGAAGCGGAGCTTAAGATAATGGAAAATTTTTCTGATGTTGAAAAAATCAAAGGACTTAGTTCATTAAACAAAAAATATGATGAGCTTTCAACAAAAACTGATAATAAAAAACTAGAACAGTTACTGAAATTCAAGTACATAGCTGGAAATGAATGGAAAGAGGTTTATGAGAACGCAAAATTAAGTTACGAAAATGTTAAGAATGAAGATCCTGCGATTGATTATTTTGGTAATTCTAAAGCCAATGAAGTTGCAATAAAAATTGCTGAAAAAAGAGGTTTTACATTACGAACTTTGGTTAATGACGAAAACTTGTTAAAACCATTTGAAGGTCAAAAACTGCAAAACCCAATGGCAACGGCACTTGCTGAGATGTTCAAAGAAATGAAAAGCAATAATCTAAAGGTCAAACTTTTGTCAGGGTTTCGAGGTGTGCAAGAGCAAACTCAGATTTTTGATGAAGAGTTCAAAAGTAACTCAATATTAGAAAACAACAAAGAATATTCAGCTCAGGAGATTGCGGAGTCCAAAGCTGATAAAGCTATTAATTTAACACTAGATTCTATTGCTTTGCCAGGTTATTCTCGTCATCATTTTGGTTATACTGTTGATTTGACCGAAGAAGGTACTGACTACAAAAAATTCGAGAACACAAAAAGTTATGAATGGATGTCAAAAGATAATTTTTTAAACTGTAAGAAATATGGGATAATTCCAAGTTATCCAAAAGGAGTTTTAGATCAAGGACCAGAACCTGAGTCGTGGGAATTTGTTTTTGTTGGAACTAATAATCTTTTGACAAATCCAGAAAATTAAGTTATTATAAATTTTACACAATCTTATGTCAGTTGATGAAACAATATACAAAGTACGAAAGAAAGACAGGCAAAGAAAATATTATAGAGCAGCAGGTCTTACAACCGTTGCTGGTTTTGTAGCAGTAATTTGTACTTTTATGTTTGGAGTTAACAAAAAGCTAACTGACAATCCAAAAAGTGTAAAGAACCTTGCTCCTCATATGATTTTTTTGAAGTATTTTATAAAATGGTTCAGTAAAAAAAAGTGAGGTTTTTTAAAATCAGTTTGTTTACAGTCTTAGTTTCCATAGTATTTACCAAAGTAAAAATTTCCTTTTATAATTTTCAAAATAGAATGAGTTTTTTTAAGATTAGTACTGTAAAAGTATGCGAAAATAAGCATTTTAAAGATTTTATTTTTTTTCACACCTAAAATATCGGATTTGCATCTTCGTTTTTTATTAAGCTTGCTTTAGATCCTGAAACAAGCTCAGTATGATAATTGGTAATTTCAAACCAAAATTTAAAACAGGGTGAGTACAATAAAAAAATACCCGAAGGTATAATCATATTCAGAAACTAATTATTGATATAATTAAAAACTTTCTGGAGATTTTGTTGTGCAAATGTGTGAGGTGTATAGATATACAAAGCGCAATTTATTCCATTATCTAGTTTGATATTTTTACCATCAACCATAATTGTATTACCAGAGTGATAAGCATTACCACTCATATTGATACCTGAACCGTCGCATCTTGTTGAGTTTAGAGCAAGGTTTCTGTACATGAAGTATGTCTGTCTAAACAACCCTTTGTAATATTTCCAAGATGGATTTTCATCCCAGCATCCTTCTGATTTGTTGCTAGTTTCAAAGCAATAATATCCTGTTGCCCTATCAATCAAAAAATCGGTGTCATTACCTCGTTTAGCATTATTACCATAAACTAATCCTGATTCTCTTTGAATCATTCCTAAAATAAATGCGGGATTGATTTGTTTGTTGAAGCATACATTTGAATTATAGACGCTACAAACGTTACCAACATTGGTTTGTGATAGTTTCCATACAAAATCAGCAAATCGCATTTTTTTGCCAAGGTATGGGGCCATTGTAATTGCTGGATCATAATTATCTCTACGACCGGTTGTCAAGATATCGTCACCATTCTCAAAACTAAAGTCCATTTGGTAATTAGCCAATACACTTCCTTGAGATTCTAAATAACTATTAATTTTGTCAGAGGAATTAAATTTGGCTGGTAATGAATATAGCTGATTATCAGGAATACTAAAACTGTCACCACCATTTGAATTGTTTTGCTGGTTATTGATTTGTTGTTGACTATTATTCTGACTATTTGTTGGTTGTTGATTGTTTTGATTATTAGAACCAGTGAGATTTATACTTATTACTCCATTATTATTCGAATAATTATTATTTTGAGTTGGTTGCTGATAAGACTGTTGCTGAGACTGATTATCTTGAACTGGTTGGTTAGAATTACCATTGCTCAAATTAATTCTTATTACTCCATTATTTGAGTAGTTTTGTTGATTATTTTGTGTTTGGGTTTGCTGTTGTGGTTCAGGATTGTTGATTGGTTTGTTGTTGGAATTGGAGTCTAGAAGATTAATAATAATCATTCCATTAGAGTAGGTTACTCGAGAATCTGCTGCTTTGACTGATAATGGTGTAATGACTAATGAAGATAGTAATGTTACAGATAGAAATGCTGTGAGTAAATTGATTTTTGTTAAAGACATAATTTTAAAATTTGTATAATTTGATTATAACAAAAGACCCACTTGTTGTAAAGTGGGATGCTGTATTTATGTACAGTGATTGTGTTATTTGCCAATTTTAGCAATTTTATTTTTGACTGTTCGGAGTGCTCTTGCTGATACTTTGATCTTTTTGTTTGGTGCAAAATAATTCGTACCGAGCAGTTCATTTAGCTTTTGACCTCTTTTGATTACCAAATTAGCTTTTAGAAAAGTAATTGTTCCGTGCATAGATTTGGATCTTTTGGTAACTTTGTGTCGTGATTTGCCTGTTAAGGCGCAGTGTGCTGGCATTTTGTAGAATTTTTTGGTTTATGATTCTTTAATTAATGCCAAATAAACTAAAGTTTGTCAAGAAACAAATTGACAAATCGAAATAAACAAAGCATTTTCTATAGTATGAGTCAGGTTCGGAATAGACATTACTTTATCTTTTTTGCTATATTTTTTGTGGTTTGTAGTCCTTTTTTGGTTTTTTTATCTTTTGGGTATGACGTCAACCTGCGTGACCAAAATATCTCGAATACAACAACAGTCAAAATTGATACTTTCCCAAAAAATGCCTTAATTAAAGTTCGAAATGAAACTAAGGGAACCTCTCCTACTGAATTATTTTCTCAAGATTCAGATCCATTCAACTTAATAATATCTTCACCAAACCATCTTAATGAAAAGTTTTTGATTGCTCCTGATCAAGGTATTAATTCATCTGTCAACCTCAAGAACTTGTTTCTTTTGCCTAAAGAAAATGAGACTTTTGGATTTGGCAATAATTTTACAAAAGACTTTGAATCAATCGCTTTTTTGTCCAAAGATCAGGTTATGACTAAAGCTGAAGATGGTTTTCAAATTAGAGATTTTGGTGTGGGTGGTTTTGTTAATAATCCATTTTTCGTATCCGAAAGAGAGGTAATCGGTGGCAAATCACAAGAACGTTTGTCGTTACAAAAACTAACTGAAGATTTTCTTATTAATAATCGTAAAGAATGGCAAAAACTAGGCGAAGGCACTTTTTATAAAGATAATTATTTGCTACAAAAAAAAACTGATTATTGGTTGATTAATGACATTTCAACTAATTTTCCAAACGGTATAAAGCAGCTCATAAAGCTAAATCAAGTTAATTATTTGGTTATCGACAATTCCAAAAATTTGTGGGTTTGGAATGGTCAAACAAATAGATTTATTGATTCTGGTTTTGATTCAATTTTTGCAACAACTTCACCTGAGTTTATCTGGTTACTCAAAAACAATTCAATTTATAGGTTAAGGTATTCAGATTTTGGTAACCAAAACATTGACTGGAAAGCAGGTTTGTTCCTAAGCTCTGAACTAATCAACATTAACAAAGGTAAGTTCAAAGTTAGTACTATCTTTCAAGGTATAGGAATACAAGTTGATCAAAAAATATTTTATGTTCCTGATTTTGCTACTAGCTCATTCTCATTAATCACAAATAATGCTTTGTCTTTTTTTGCAGACAACGATTCAATTTTTTGGTTAAATAATGAGAACTTTCCAAACTTTTATAATCTTTTGACTCAACAAAAACATATTTTTCCACAAATCAATAAAGATTACAGCGAAATATCATACGTTCCTGACTGGAATAGAATTATGCTTTACGCTCCAGATAAAGTTGGTTCGATTTGGTTCAACAAAGAAATATTTCAACCAAACATTTTGTCCTATTCAACGCTAGAATGGATTAGTGGGGCTGGTTGTTATCCTCGGATTATTGACAAAGTACAATACTGCATTCGAAATAAAGAGTTAATTTTGTATAAAAATAATACGATTTTTTGATGGTTTTAGATCTATATATTAATTTTGAGAAGATTAAACTATTTTCAAAGAATGTTGTATTTGCGTTTGAAGATTCTGAATCAGGGCATTTGTTAAAAATACTTGAAAGTCAAGAGTTGGTTATAATTGTAGACAATTTGTTTTTCTATTTGAAAACTAAAAATCTTTTGATTAAACTTCAAAAAAGCTCAAAACTTACAATTATAGAACGAAATAATTTTGTTTTGAACGAAAATTTGGTTGTTGAACAGGCTGAAAGCTCGCAATTTGTTTACCAAAAATTGTACGAATCATCGGGTAAATCATGTCTGTCAATCAATCAAATAGGTAACAATTGCATAACCAAAATACAAAATATAATCTTTGGCAACAATATTGAACTTGATATTAATCAAAAAGTGCTTCAGTTCAAGCGTAAACAAAATCTGGAACACAAAACTAAGTTTGTGCTGGACGGTAACTCAAATCTCAAAGTTTCACATTTTGGAAAATCAACAATGATGTCTGATTATTGTGAAATTGATCAAAAAATTAAAGGTATAATTCTTGATTCGAACTCCAAGGTTGAGAT